>JAABTV010000002.1 GCA_011389685.1 Paracoccaceae bacterium | reverse complement strand
CGTGTCGAAACTGACCCGGGCCGGTTCGGCGAATGTGATCAGATAGCGGTCTTCATCGCCCGGGGCCGCAATCGTCCCGGCCACCGGAAACAGATCCGCCGACAGCAACAGCCGCGGCTCGAACGTCTCCATCAGGACACGTCGGGACACCGTATCGCGAAGATGGGTCTGGCCATGCCTTGCAGGTTCCGTTCGGGTCGTCGCCGAACCGTCACCCCGATCGCGGTCGGGGGCCTCGTGGACCCGCGATTTGCCAAGGCGCTTCATTTGGCAGCGCGGTGATTCGAAATGACACCGCAGAGGTGCAGAGCGTCCGCCATACCTTCCCCATAACTACAATTATTTTGGCCGAAAAATGGCCCGAACCGAAAACTGACCGGCTTGCCCCCGCTTGACCCGGCCCGGTGTATTCCTTGAATTTCAGCATCCTTGATAGCATGATCCATGGTATCAAGGCAATTTTCAAAAGACGGGTGAACCACGATTCGACTCTTCCCTCCCCCGCGACGGATTCACGCGTTGACAGCGGTTGCGATCTTCGCCGCCCTGCCATCGGTCCTGCCTGCACAGATTGTGACCGAATGCCTGATCCAGGCCAACGAGATCGCCCGCCTCGGCGCGGCAAGTCGCGGGGTGCTGGCACGGATGCATGTGACCCGCGCCGACCGTGTCACCCACGATCAGGTGCTGGCCGAACTCGAAGCCTCCGAAGAGGACGCCCAGGTCCGGCTGGCCCGGTTGCGCACCGGATCGGATATCGCGGTGCGGCTGGCACAGGCCAAGGCCGAAACCGCCGAGTTGAACGCCGAACGCCTGACCGTGCTGGTGGAGCGCAACCTTGTCCCCAAGGCCGAACAGGAGGCCGCGATTCTCGCCGCCCGAACCGCCCGTCTGGAGGAGGAAGAGGCGGTCCACCAGCTCGAGGTCGCAAAGGTGCAGCTCGCCGCCGCCCTCGCCGCCCGGGAACGCAAGCGCATTCGCGCCCCCTTCGACGGGGTTGTGACCGATACGCTGATGTCGGTCGGCGAACTCTATAACGAACAGTCCCCGGTCATCGTTCTGGCCCGGGTCGACCCGCTGCATGTCGAAACCTATCTGCCCGCGTCCCGGCGCGGCGATGTCGCGGTCGGACAGGATGCCGAGATCACGCTTGAGACCGGCGGCACCGTCGCCGCCAGGATCGAGGTGATCGACCCGGTTCTCGACGCCGCCACCGGCACGTTCGGCGTGCAACTGTCCCTGCCCAATCCCGATGGGGCGATCCTCGCCGGACAAAGCTGTTCGATGCGGATGGCCCGGAGCAACTGACCGTTCGGGCCGTGTCCCTGTCCGGGGCTGCGTGCGCCGGGTTAATCCCTGGCCCGGCCCCGGATCGCGTTTCGCCCGGCAGCCGGATGGCAGCCGGGAAACATACGCCGGTCACCCCCCCGATTCCCGCCCCCGGCACAAAGGTTAACGCGCCGCCTCGATGGCCAGTTCCTCGGCCACCAGCGCCTCTTCCTCGGGCGTCAGTTTGCCCCAATCGACCCGCTCCGCGATCAGCCTCGCCGCCTTCATCTGAACGCCGACCCGCTCCATGTCGAAATCCTGGATCAGGGCTTTCTTGCCCATCACCCAGTCGCGGTTTTTCTTCAGCGTATCAATCACATGCGGGGTTCGCCCGGCAAAGGACTCGATCTGCCAGCGCATCGCTCGGCTCCGGGCCTTCTGACGGCGCAGGATCACGCCGACATTCTGCTCCGCCCGGGCGACCAGCCCGGAAAGGTGAAACGCCGACCCGTCCATGCCGACGATCCGCCGCGCCGCACGATACCGCGCGACCTGAGTCTCAAGGTCATGTTTTTCCGGGCAAAAAATCTCATACCCCGCCCGCGCCATCCGGTCGTCAAAGATCGCCTCGCCGACGAATCCCTCGCGGTCCAGCGCCAGTTGCGAACGGGTGATGAACAGGTTCTCCGGCCCCTCCGGCGCCACATCCCGCGCGAAATGCTCCGCGATGAAATTCCGAAACACCCGCGTCCCCTTCGAGATACGCCCCAACCCGAACCCCTGTCCCGGAACGTGCAGATGCGCAACCCGCGTCGGCACCCGCAGGATGCGCATCTGCAGATCACCCACAAGCATCTGGAAATAATCGGTTTTATAGGCCGGCAATCCGCCCCGTTCCGAGGAGTATTTCTCGACGAAAACAACCCCCCGCAACCGCTCGCGCAACCCCGGAACGGCCCACAGGCGCGACGCCGTCTCGACCAGGAAATGCCCGAAATGTCCGTATAGAACCCCGCCCCACAACCATTCACCGTCAAGCGAAAGTTGCGGTTCGGGCACCGGTTCCGGCGCGAAGGTGATCAGCTCGTCGCGCTGCCATGTCGCGGCCCGCGGCACATATTCTCCCGCGCTCGTGAACACCCCGCAATAAAGGTCATGCCCCGCCTCGACATGCGGCACGACCACCGCTCCCGCCACCTCTCGAAGCGACGTCGACCATCCCCCCGACGGGTCCGGCGGCGTGGTCGGATCGCGCTTACCCACCCGCGAAAAACCCTAGCGTGGGCTGCGTTTGGCCAGGATACGCTGAAGCGTGCGGCGATGCATGTTGAGCCGCCGCGCGGTCTCGCTCACGTTGCGATCACACAGTTCATAGACCCGCTGAATATGCTCCCAGCGCACCCGGTCGGCGCTCATCGGGTTGTCCGGCGGCGGCGGCAATTCGTCCGCCGGCGTCAGCAGGGCAATGGTGATATCCTTGGCATCTGCGGGTTTCGAGAGGTAATCGGTCGCCCCGATCTTGACCGCTGCCACTGCCGTCGCAATCGCGCCATAGCCGGTCAGGACGACAACCCGGCAATCCGGGCGCTTTTCGCGCAACACCTCGACCACGTCGAGCCCGTTGCCATCCTCGAGCCGCAGATCGCAGACCGCATAGGCCGGGGGCCGCGCCGTCGCGATCGCCTTGCCCGAAGCGACCGAATCCGCGGTTTCCACCTCGAATCCCCGTTTTTCCATTGCCTTGGCAAGGCGGCGCAGGAACGGCTCGTCGTCATCGACAATCAACAGCGACCTGTCGTCGCCGAGGTCAAGCTGATCTTCGGCCAAGGGGTGTCCTCCTGTTCACGCGCCTCAGCCTTATTTAGGGTGCTATGAGGCACCCGTCAAACACCTGACGTGGCGGAACAATAAACGCCTCAGCGCCGGTCGAGGAAACAGCCCACCTGATCGGCCAGTTGTTCGGGCGTCAGATCGCGGCGGAAAAACTCGATGAACCCTTCATCGGGAAAGACCAGATAGGAAAAGGTGGAATGGTCGATGAGGTAATAATCCTCGTTGCCGGCCTCGGGTTCCTGCTTCTTGAAATAGGTGCGATAGGCCTGGCTGGCCGCGCGCACCTGCTCCATGCTCCCGGTCAGGCCGACCATCCGCGGATGCAGACGATCGGTGAAATCCTGCAAGAGTTCGGGCGTGTCCCGCACGGGATCGACCGAGATGAAGACCGGTTTCACGATCTTGCCGCGCTCCTCCAGTATCTCGACCGCCTCGGCATTGCGCGATGTATCCAGCGGGCAGACATCCGGGCAGAAGGTATAGCCGAAGTAAAGCAGCGACGGCTTGTCGATGAGTTCGTCACTGGTCACCATCTTGCCGGTCTCGTCAACCAGGGTGAACGGCCCGCCAATGGCGCCCGCGCCACCGGCCACCTGGCCCACGCGACACTGGGCATACTTGTCGCCCTCGTCGCGCCCCATCGTGACGAACACCATGACCAGTATGGCCAGCACAACCGCCACCACGGCGCCGAAAGCATAGTATTTCGTCATGGCTTCGTCCTTCGCATCGCTCGCAGCCCGCCATTGAATGGCGCGCGCCCCACATCTATCAAGCTGGGTGAGACATGCAACGGGACGAAGGCGCGCAGATGACGGATACCGGTTTCGGACTGATCGGAGCGCGCCAGCGCGGCAACTGGGTCCGGCTGCGCACCATCATCTGGCTGCGCTGGGCGGCGATCCTGGGGCAGATCACGGCGCTTGTCGTGGCACAGCATTTCTATGCGCTCCGGATCGAGGTGGGTCTGTTCTACCTCATTGTCGGCCTGTCGATCATCGCCAACCTGGTCGCGATGTTCATCTTTCCCGAGAACAAGCGGCTCAGCGAGCGTGAAAACCTGCTGATGGTTCTCTTCGACCTGTTGCAACTGGCCGCGCTTCTCTACCTGACCGGGGGGCTCAACAACCCGTTCTCGGTCCTGATCGTGGGGCCGGTCACCGTTTCGGCCGCAGCTCTCTCGGCGCGCAGCACGGTGTTTCTCGGCGCGATCGCCATTCTTGTCGTCTCGTTCCTGGCGGTCTTTCACATGCCGCTCCGAACCGATGCCGGGATCGTGCTGCGGATCAGCGAGCTTTTCGTCTTCGGCAACTGGGCGGCCATCGTCATCGCCATCGTGTTCCTGTCGGTCTATGCCCGCTGGATCGCCTCCGAGGTCCATGCCATGTCAGAGGCGCTTCAGGCCACCCAAATGGCGCTGGCCCGCGAACAGAAGCTGTCGGATCTCAGCGGCGTCGTGGCGGCGGCGGCGCATGAACTCGGCACGCCGCTGGCGACGATCAAGCTCACCTCCTCCGAGTTGATGGAGGATCTCGCCGACCATCCCGATGCGCTCGAAGACATCCAGCTCATCAACCAGCAGGCCGACCGCTGCCGCGATATCCTGCGGTCGATGGGCCGGGCGGGCAACGATGACCTCTACCTGCGGCACGCCCCCGTCACCGCAGTGGTCGAAGAGGCCGCAACCCCCCATCTCGACCGCGGCAAGGCCATTCATTTCACGACCATGCCCGGCATCGGCACCGAATGGCCGCAGCCAACCATTCCCCGCCGCCCCGAGATCGTCCACGGGCTGCGCAACCTGATCCAGAACGCGGTGGATTTCGCCCATGGCCATGTCTGGGTCGAAACCGGCTGGACGGGCGGCAAGATCACGATCCGCATTCAGGACGACGGCCCGGGCTTTCCCCCGCACCTGATCGGGCGGATCGGCGATCCTTTCATGCGCGACCGGCGCGGCGCACTGGAACGAAGCCAGCGTCCCGCCTACGAGGGTATGGGGCTGGGCCTGTTCATTGCCAAGACACTTCTCGAACGCACCGGCGCCGAGCTTTCCTTCGCCAATGGCCCGAGCCTTCAAGACCCCGCAGCCGGCGACCGTGGCCGCTGCGGCGCCCTGATCGAGGTGTCATGGCCAAGCCACCGCCTCGACGCCGATCCCGGCGAAGGCCGGATGCCGGTTGGAAAAAATCGACCGCTCGTCCCGTGATCGTCCGAACCCGCGCCGGGATCTGCCCAATCGCACCAGTCTTTACCAATCCTTAACGATTAATGGCCAGTTTACCCAAAGGGGCAAAACTTGGGCGAGAGGGTAGGGACATGGCCGATCTGGGCGTTTCAGGCTTTGTATACCTGACGGCGATCTGCGTCCTGGCCGCCGGTCTGGTGCTCGTTCTTTTCGCTCTCCTCGACCGGCATCCGCCACGGTCGCCGCATCAGACCACGTCCGATCCTGTCAGCTTTCTTTTCCATGGCGACGATCTCGAACATGCCAGCGGCCCGGCCAGCCGGGTGCTCGCCCGCACCAATCTCGACGCGGACCCGGACGACCCCCTCGCCGGGCCGGGCTGGAACGAGGTGTCGCGCATCCTGCGGCCCCGGTTCCCCGACCTGCCCGCCAACGCGGCGCAGGCCCTGCACCAGGCACCCTGTTCGATCCCGGCCCGCGACCCGGACGACCACGCGCGTCTGGAGCTTGACGCGATCCATGGCAAACTCGGCCTCACGGTCGTGGATGAAACAGCACCGGATGCCGCTGACCGCCATCTCGCGATCCTGCAGACCGGCGAATTGCGCGCCATGGCCGGCGCGGCCAACCTCTTCCCCTATCCCATCTGGATCAGCCGCGCTGATGGCCGGATCGTCTGGGCCAATGCTGCATATGAGAAACTCAAGGATCGACCAGGCCAGTTGTCGGGTCAGCGCAGCAACGTCCTTTCCACCCTGAACTTCGACATTCCCGATAGCGAAGACAAGGCAAGCCAGCGCGTGGCGGTCGAAACCGACGATCCCGACCGGTCCGACTGGTTCAGCGTGACAAGGATGCGCTCGGGCCATAACGGCTTTCTCAGCTTCGCCATCGACATCAACCCGGTTGTCGAGGCCGAAATCGCCCAGCACCGTCTTGTCCAGACCCTGACCAAGACCTTTGCCCAATTGTCCACCGGGTTGGCCATCTTCGACCGCAACCGCCAACTGGCCTTGTTCAACCCCGCCTTGATCGACCTGACCGCGCTGCCCGCCGAATTCCTCTCGGCCCGGCCGGATATGCAATCCTTCTTCGACCGCCTGCGCGACAACCACATGATGCCCGAACCCAAGAACTATGCCGGCTGGCGCCAGCATATCGCCGATCTCGTGGTGGCCGCCTCGGATGGGCGCTATCACGAAACATGGTCGCTGCCTTCAGGGCTGACATATCGCGTGACCGGACGGCCCCATCCCGACGGTGCCATCGCCATCCTGATCGAGGATATCAGCGCCGAAATGTCCCTCACCTGGCGGTTCCGGTCGCAACTCGACCTCGGTCAGGCGGTGATCGACACGCTGGACGAGGGGATCGTGGTATTCTCCCCGACCGGCGCGCTGACCTTTTCGAATGCGGCATTCCACGCGATGTGGAAGCTCGACCCGGAAAGCAGCTTTGCCGAGATGACGGCGCAGGACGCCACGCGCCACATGCGCGCGATGTGCGAAAAGACCGATTTCTGGACCGATCTGCGCCATTTCCTGCCCCGGACGACCGGACGGCATATCTGGTTCGCCGATATCCGCATGAATGACGGAACATCCGTCGAATGCCGTGTCGCCCCGGTCACCGGGGGCGCGACGCTCGTGGGATTTCGCCTGCGCCCGGTTTTGCAGGTGGCCGGAACAACGGCGCAAGGCGCAACCGCGCCGTCAGGCTGAAACGGGCTTGCAGGAGACGCAGGGGGCGCTACTCTCGCGCCATGCCGCAACCGCCCCGTCACATCACCCTCACCTCGCCCGACGCCACCGCCCGGCTTGCCACCACGCTGGCCCCGTTGCTCGGGTGCGGGGATGTCCTTCTGCTCTCGGGCGGGATCGGCGCGGGCAAGACCCACTTCGCCCGCGCGCTGATCCAGTCGCTGCTGCCCCTGCCCGAAGACGTGCCCTCGCCCACCTTCACCCTGGTTCAGGTCTATGACACGCCGGAATTCGAGATCTGGCACAGCGACCTCTATCGCCTGTCACATCCGGACGAGGTGGTTGAGCTTGGCCTGCCCGATGCGTTCGAATCCGCGCTCTGCCTGGTCGAATGGCCCGATCGGCTCGGAGATCTGGCACCACGATCTGCCTTGTCCCTGACATTCGCGCTCGATCCGGCCGAGGAAACCCGACAGCTCACGATAGACTGGTCCGCTCCCGAATGGGCTGCGCGTCTCGAAGAGGTTCTCGATGCCGTCGCGTGATGCCCTTGCCACGGGTTTCCTGGCCCGAAACGACTGGGCGGACGCCACCATCGCACCACTTGCCGGTGACGCCTCGAACCGCCGCTATATGCGCCTGTCCCACCCATCGCACGGCCCTGCCGTCCTGATGGGCGCCCCGCCTGAAAAGGGCGAGGACGTGCGCCCCTTTACCCGCATCGCCCGGCATCTCTCCTCTTTCGGTCTTTCCGCCCCGGCCATTCTGGCCGAGGACGAAGCCAACGGGTTTCTCCTCCTCGAAGACCTCGGCGACGACCTCTTTGCCCGCGTCATCCCCCGCGACCCCGCCCTTGAACGCCCGCTTTACGCGGCCGCGACCGATGTGCTTCTGACCCTGCACAATGCCCCCCTGCCATCTGGCCTGGGCCCCTATTCGCCACATCTCATGGCCGGGCTGGCCGCGCTCGCCTTCGATTGGTATCTCGCCCATGCCCGTGCGCCTGACCCCGATGCGCGGGCCGGGTTCCTCGCCGACTTCCTGCCACTTCTCGAGCACCACGCCGCCGAACGAACCGCCCTGGTTCTGCGCGACTATCACGCCGAGAACCTGCTCTGGCTGCCATCGCGCCACGGCCCCGCCCGCGTCGGCCTGCTCGATTTCCAGGATGCGATGACGGGCCATCCCGCTTATGATCTCGTCTCGCTTCTGCAGGATGCCCGGCGCGATGTGCCGCCCGGGATCGAACAGGCCATGATCGCCTGCTATATTGCAGGATCAGGGTGGAACAGAGACGCATTCGACACCGCGTATCACCTTCTGGGCACACAGCGGAACCTGCGAATCCTGGGTGTTTTCGCCCGGCTCTGCCTGCGCGACGGCAAGGCCCACTACGTCGATCTCATCCCCCGCGTCTGGGACCTCCTGCAACGCGATCTCTCTCATCCCGCGCTCGCCCCCGTGGCACCTCTGCTGCGCAGGGTGCTCCCCGAACCCACCCCCGACACGCTCCGGACCCTCAAGGAAAAATGCGCGACCATCCCGACGCCATAATGCTGTTCGCGGCCGGATTCGGCACCCGCATGGGCGCGCTCACCGCCGAGCGGCCCAAGCCGATGATCCCGGTGGCCGGCCGCCCGCTGATCGACCATGCGCTGAGCCTCGTGTCACCGATGAACCTCTCCCGCGTGGTGGCCAACCTGCATTACTGTCCCGAACCCCTCATCGAGCACCTTGACGGGCGCGGCATTGCATTTTCGCATGAAACACCCGACATCCTCGACACTGGCGGCGGGCTGCGCCATGCCCTGCCGCATCTCGGGCCGGGGCCGGTCTTTACCATGAACACCGATGCGGTCTGGCGCGGCCCCAACCCGCTTTCGCTTCTGGCCGGGGCGTGGAACCCGGACGAGATGGACGCGCTTTTGATCTGCGTGCCCAAGCCCCGCGCCATCGGCCATGCGGGGCAGGGCGATTTCCTGCTCGATGACACCGGCCGCCTGACCCGCGGCCCTGGCCAGGTCTATGGCGGCGTGCAGATCGTCAGGACCGACCTGCTGCACGACATCCCCGAGCACGCCTTCTCGCTCAACCTGCTCTGGGATCGCATGGCCGGGTCCGGCCGCCTCCATGGCCTGCCCTATCCGGGCAAATGGTGCGACGTAGGCCATCCCGAGGGCATCGCGCTGGCCGAACGGTTGCTGGAGGACAGCGATGTTTGACCCCACCGACTCGCCCCGCATCCTTGCCTGTCCCCCCGGCGCCGATTTCCCCCGCGCGCTGGTCGACGGACTGCGCGCGCATTACGTCACCGACCCGCCCGAGTCGCTGGCACGCGTTCACCTTATCGTCAACACCCGCCGCATGGCCCGCCGCATCCATGCGCTGTTCGACGATGGCCCGGCACTGCTCCTGCCCCGGCTCTCGCTCGTCACCGATCTGGGTGAACTGACCGCGCTCGACGAGTTCCCGCCCCCTGTGCCGCCCCTGCGGCGACGGCTCGAACTCATCCCTCTCATCTCGCGCTTTCTCGACGCCAGCGACGGGTTCGCGCCCCGATCCGCGCTCTATGACCTCGCCGACAGCCTTGCCGCACTCATGGCCGAGATGCAGGGCGAAGGCGTCACCCCCGAGACCATTGCCGGGCTCGATGTCAGCGACCAATCCGGCCACTGGGCGCGCACGGTGAATTTCCTGTCGATCGTGCAGCATTATTTCGACGATACCGGCGAGCCGCCCGATACCGAGGCGCGCCAGCGCCTGATCGTCGACCGCCTCATCGCGCGCTGGGCCGAGGCGCCCCCCACCGATCCGGTGATCGTCGCCGGCTCCACCGGGTCGCGCGGCACGACCCAACGCCTGATGCAGGCGGTGGCCCGCTTGCCGCGTGGCGCGCTCGTCCTGCCGGGCTTCGATTTCGACATGCCGGCCGATCTCTGGGGCACGCTCGACGATCCGATGCTCTCCGAGGATCACCCGCAATACCGCTTTCACGCGCTGATGCAGGGCCTCGGGATCGACGCCTCCGATATCCGCCCATGGCCCGGGGCCGAGGCCCCCAACCCCGCGCGCAACCGTCTCGTGTCGCTCGCCCTGCGCCCCGCGCCCGTCACCGATCAATGGTTGCGCGACGGCCCGGCGCTGGGCGATCTGCGCCCCGCAACCGGCAACATGACCCTGATCGAGGCCCCGACCCAACGGCACGAGGCGCTGGCCATCGCGCTCCGCCTGCGCGACGCCGCCGAAAAGGGCGAGACCGCCGCGCTCATAACCCCCGACCGTGGCCTCACCCGTCAGGTCGCCGCCGCGCTCGACCGCTGGAACATCCTGCCCGACGACAGCGCCGGCGAGCCGCTTCAGCTTTCGGCCATCGGGCGGCTGATGCGCCATATCGCCGGGCTGTTCGAGGACCGGCTGACTGCCGATGCGCTCCTGACCCTGCTCAAACACCCACTCACCCATGGCGCCAAGGGTCGCGGCGATCACCTGCGCTTCACCCGCGATCTCGAACTTCACATCCGCCGCAACGGCCCGCCCTACCCGGATGCCGAGGCGATCACGAGCTGGGCCACCGGGCGCAAGAACCGCGACGCCGATGCATGGGCCGCGTGGGTGGCCGAAACCTTCACCACCCACCACAGCCCGCAGGAAATGCCCATTTCCGCAAGGTTAGAGACGCATCTTGCCCTTCTGAACCGCGCCGTCCAGGGTCACGATCCCAACGCCACGCCCCACCCCTGGGCCGAGGCCGACGGGCGCGCCGCCAAACAGGTGGTCGACGCCTTTCTCGACGCCGCCCCCCACGGTGGCACGCTGAACGCGCGCGATTATGCCGACCTCTTCGGCGCGGTCCTGGGCGATGGCGATGTGCGAAAGGTCGAAACCCCGCACCCCCGGATCCTCATCTGGGGCACGCTCGAAGCCCGGGTTCAGGGCGCCGACCTCCTGATCCTCGCCGGGCTCAACGACGGCACCTGGCCCGAGGCCCCAAACCCCGACCCGTGGCTCAACCGCGCGCTCCGGCACAAGGCCGGACTCCTGTTGCCCGAACGGCGAATCGGCCTCTCCGCGCATGATTTCCAACAGGCCATCGCCGCGCCCGAGGTCTGGCTCACCCGCTCAACCCGTTCGGACGACGCCGAAACCGTGGTCTCGCGCTGGCTCAACCGCTTGCAGAACCTGCTCGCCGGTCTCCCGGATCAGGGCGGTGCCACCGCGCTCAAAACCATGCAGGATCGCGGCGCGCATTGGCTGGCGCTGGCCGACGCGCTCGAAGATCCCGGCCCCGCCCATCCCCGGCCCCGCCCCGCGCCCAAGCCGCCCGCCGCCGCGCGCCCGCGCCGGCTTTCCGTGACCGAGATCAAGAAACTGATCCGCGACCCCTACGCGATCTATGCCCGACATGTTCTCGGGCTGCGCCCGCTTGATCCGCTGATGCGCCTGCCCGACGCACTCATCCGCGGAATCGTCACCCACGAGGTGATGGAGCGTTTCATCCGCGACACCGCCGACACCCCCGAGGCGCGCAATCGCGACACGCTCATGGCCACGGCGCGCGAGGTGTTCGAGTCATCCCTGCCATGGCCCGCCGAACGGCTGATCTGGCTGGCCCGGCTCGAACGGGTGGTCGATGCGTTTCTGGCCGAGGAAGAGGCCCGGCGCGCCCATGCCGACCCCATCGGCTATGAAACACGGGGCAAGATCGCCTTCGACGATATCGGCTTCACCCTCACCGGCACCGCCGACCGGATCGACCGCGACCGCTCCGGCGCGCTGCTGATCTATGACTACAAGACCGGAGCGGTTCCCGGGAAGGACGAGCAAAAACATTTCGACAAACAGCTCATATTAGAGACTGTTATTGCCGAACAAGGCGGTTTCACCGATATCCCCGCCGCCCCTGTCGCGGGCGCCTTCTATATCGGTCTGGGGTCTTCGCCCAGTCAGGTCGCCGCACCGCTTTCCGATATATCGCTGCCCGAGTTCACGGCCGGGTTCCGGCGCCTCATCGCCCGCTATCTCTCGCCCGATCAGGGCTTCCTGTCACGTCGCGCCATGTTCGAGACCACCCAGGTCGGCGATTACGATCAACTCGCCCGCTTCGGCGAATGGGACATCACCGAGACCCCGACACCCGAGGTGCTGAAATGACCACCCCCGACGACGCCACCCTGGCCCAGATCGAGGCTGCCCGCCCCGACCGCTCGACCTGGCTTTCGGCGAATGCCGGGTCGGGCAAGACCCGCGTGCTCACCGACCGCGTGGCGCGGCTCCTGCTTGATGAGGTGAGCCCCCAGAACATCCTTTGTCTCACCTATACCAAGGCCGCCGCCTCCGAGATGCAGAACCGGCTGTTCGACCGGCTCGGCGAATGGGCCATGCTATCCGATGCAAGGCTCCGCAAAGAGCTTCATGATCTGGGCATTTCAGAGACTGTTACACCCGAAAACCTCCAGGATGCCCGCCGTCTCTTTGCCCAGGCCATCGAGACGCCGGGCGGGCTCAAGATCCAGACGATCCACGCCTTCTGCTCCTCGATCCTGCGCCGCTTCCCCCTCGAAGCCGGCGTAACCCCCCGCTTCACCGAGATGGATGAGCACACCGCCCGACTCCTGCGCGCCGATATCGTCGAGACCATGGCAGACGGCCCCGACCGCCCCCTGGTCGCCGACCTGGCCCGGCACCTGAGCGGCGATCTCGACAAGCTGACCGGCGAAATCGTCTCTAACGCTGTGGGATTTGCCGAAACCCTGTCCGTTGACGATGCCATTCGCCTGTTCGATCTCGCTCCAGATTTCTCCGAATCCGCCCTTGCCGCAATGGCCTTCAACGGCGATGAGCCCGCCATTTTCAAGGCCCTTCTCCCCGCCCTTGCAGCGGGCAGCACCAATGACGTGAAGGCCCACGATAAACTGGCCCCCTTGCGCGACATCACCCTCGCCGCACTCCCTGTTCTCGAAAACGTGCTGCTTACCGGCGATGGCGCCAATTCACCCTTCACCGCCAAGATCGGCACCTTTCCCACCAAGGCCACCCGCGACAAGCTCGATCCCGACATTCTCGACTCGCTCAACGCGCTCATGCAGCGGGTCGAAGAGGCGCGGGAACATCGAATCGCCCTCGCCGCCGCCCACAAGACCCTCGCCCTGCATGGCTTCGCCCGCGCCTTCCTCACCCGTTACGAACAGGAAAAACAGGCTCGCGGCTGGCTCGATTTCGACGATCTAATTCGCAAGACCCGCGCGCTCCTGACCGATGATCGCGTCGCGGCCTGGGTGCTCTACCGGCTCGATGGCGGGATCGACCATATCCTTGTCGACGAGGCACAAGACACCTCGCCGGTGCAATGGAGCGTGATCGAACGCCTCGCCCAGGAATTCACCAGCGGCGAGGGTGCCCGCGCCGACATCTCCCGCACAATCTTTGTAGTCGGCGACAAAAAACAGTCGATCTATTCCTTCCAGGGCGCCGATCCACGCGAATTCGACCGGATGCGGGCCGAGTTCGACACCCGTCTTGCGCTGACCAACTCACCGCTGGAAAACCGGATGCTGGCCTGGTCTTTCCGCTCGTCCCGCGCGGTGTTGGGCCTTGTCGATGAAACCTTCAAGGGGCGCGAATCCGCGGGCTTCACGCCCGAGGAAACCCATATCGCCTTTTTCGACGCCCTGCCCGGGCGGGTCGATCTCTGGCCGCATATCGAAAAAACCGAGAAGGCCGGCCGCCCCAACTGGGACGACCCGGTCGACCTCACAGGCCCCGATCACCACAGCGCCCGGCTGGCCCGCGCCGTGGCCCGCCAGATCGACCGCATGATCGCCGCGAAAACCCGGATTCCGCTGGATCAGAGCCATATGCGCCCGGTTCATGCCGGGGATTTCCTGATCCTCGTGCAGCGCCGGTCGCCGCTCTTTCACGCCATCATCCGCGAATGCAAATCGCGGAACCTACCCATCGCCGGGGCCGACCGTCTGCGCATCGGCGGTGAGCTGGCGGTGCGCGACATCGCCGCGCTCCTGCAATTCCTCGCCACGCCCGAGGACGATCTGGCGCTGGCCACCGCGCTGAAATCGCCGTTCTTCGACTGGTCCGAACAGGCGCTTTTCACCCTTGCCCATGCCCGCCGCAGCTATCTCTGGGAGGCCCTCAGGAACAGCTCCGACCACCCCGAAACCCTCACCATTCTTGATGATCTGCGCTATTGGGCCGATTTCCTGCGCCCCTATGACCTGATCGAACGGCTGCTCACCCGTCATCGCGGTCGCCGCCGCCTGCTCGCCCGCCTCGGCACCGAGGCCGAAGACGGGATCGACGCGCTCCTGCAGCAGGCGCTGGCCTATGAGGGGCAATCCGTGCCCTCGCTCACCGGATTCCTGACCTCGATGGAGACCGAAGACATCGAGATCAAGCGCCAGCAGGACAGCGAAGGCGGCCGCATCCGGGTGATGACCGTGCACGGCGCCAAGGGGCTCGAATCACCCATCGTGATCCTGCCCGACACCGGACAGCGGCCCGATCACGTCCGCAACGAGATCGTCAGACATGACGGCCCGCCGCTCTGGAAAACCCTTGCCAGCGAAACCCCGCCCGTCCTGCGCGACGCGCTCGACCATCAACGCGAGCGTGACCGGCAGGAACGCGACCGCCTGCTCTATGTCGCCATGACCCGGGCCGAGAAATGGCTGATCGTCGCCGCCGCGGGCGAGTTGGGAAAGGACGAACAAAGCTGGTATGACAAGATCCGCCTCGCGATGGAATCCACCGGCGCCACGCCGCACCATTTCGACCTGGGCGAAGGGCTGGGCGACACGCCAGGCCTGCGGCTCGAACACGGCATCTGGGCCGGATCAGAGACTGAATCCAAGGACACGTCCCCACCGTCCCCACCTGCGATCCCCGTGTATTTCCACCGCCCCGCGCCGATCCCCGATCCGCGTCCCGCCGCGCTCGCCCCGTCCGACCTGCCGGGGGACAAGGCGCTCCCGGGCGAGTCCGGTCTCGATGAAGACGCGGCCAAGCGGCGCGGGCGACAGGTCCACCGCCTGCTCGAATTCCTGCCCGCCCATCCACCGGATCGCTGGGCCGCGATCGCCGCCCGGCTGCTGGCGAATGGCCCCGACGCCGCGGACGGTGACGAGCTTGCCCTGCTTCTCGCCGAAGCGCACAACGTGCTCACCAAACCCGGCCTTGCGCCGATCTTTGCGCCCGACGCGCTGACCGAAGTGCCGGTCTCCGCCGCCCTGCCCGAGCTGGGCGGGCGACGCATGCATGGCATCATCGACCGCCTTCTGATCGGCCCCGACGAAATCCTCGCCGTTGACTTCAAGACCAACGCCAGCATCCCCGACACCCCCGAGACCGTGCCCGACGCGCTCTTGCGGCAAATGGGCGCCTATGCCTCGGCACTCACCCAGATCTACCCCGGCAGGCCCGTCGCCACCGCCCTGCTCTGGACCCGCGACGCCACCCTCATGCGCCTGCCTCATGATCTTGTGACTGGCGCATTGCAAGATACCTCGTTAGCTTGACGCTCTCCGCTGCCGCCCCTAGGTTTCATGGCAAGCTCTCGCAATCCCGATACAGGAGAAACGCAAATGGCAACTGTTGCTGTCACCGACGACACCTTTGATACCGAGGTCAAGAATGCCGACCTTCCGGTCGTGGTCGATTTCTGGGCCGAATGGTGCGGCCCCTGCAAGATGATCGGCCCCGCCCTCGAAGAACTGTCCGAGGAAATGCAAGGCAAGGTCAAGATCGTGAAGGTCGATGTCGACAGCAACCCCAACGCGCCCGCCGCTTTGGGCGTGCGCGGCATTCCGGCGTTGTTCCTCTTCAAGGACGGACAGGTCGTGTCGAACATGGCCGGCGCCAAGCCCAAGGCCGCGCTGCAAAGCTGGATCGAAGAGTCGATCTGATCGCCGCTTTCCATCTGTGACAAGACAAGGCCCCGCCCGGTTCCCGGCGCGGGGCTTTTTCATGGCACGAAGGGCAGCGCCGGCCCGCGGGGTGGTGCGAAAGCACCGCACGGTGCATTAACTTAACGCGCCTTAACCTTTGGGCGAATCCAACGGCAGCCGGATGTCAGCCGGGAGTCATACACATATCACCCCCCGATTTTTCGCAGAAAATCGCCGTTAATCTTTACACCGGCCAGCCGTGATCGCGCAGCCTTTGGGCGATCCTTTCCTCTGCTTCGGGACGGCCCGCATTGATCGCCATTTTCTGCCAGAACCACCACAGGTAACCCTCGAAATCGGGGTCATGCCCCGGCGCCCGGCGCAGCGCCTCCTCCACGCCAATCTCCCATGTTTTCAAGGCGATATGATGAAAATCCGCCCGCCCGAACAACACCAGGGGCCGGGCATGGAAAAGCCCCATGAACCCGACGCCTGAATTCTGCGTCACCACATAGGAACAACCCGGCAAAAGCGCCTCCATCCCGCCCCTTCGGATATCAAGATTCGGGTGGGATTTCCTCAGCGTTTCAAGGGCTTGCAGCTCGGCCTCCGTATAGACTTCATTCGGATGCAGCCCTGCCACCACCGGCCTTTGCCGTTCCTGTCGCAGCACCGCGCGCAACATCTCAATGGGCGCGCAGGACTGAAACGACCGATGCTCCAACAGCCGCCCCTGCAGGGCCGCATAAACATGGCCCTTTTCGCCAGTCTCCGGCCACTCCCCGAAAAACCGCTTGCGCCAGAACCCGGCGAACCGCGCCGCCTCTTTCGCCAGGACCGCACCGGGATCGAAAACCGCCCGCGCCACGTCGAACTCCCAGCGTTTTTCCGTCCGCTCGATCGACCAGAACGGATAGCTGTAGGCCCGCCGCACCGTCACCGCGCACCTATGCGTCGGCGGCTCCATGTGGAACAGCGCAAACCCCTTTCGCTCAAGGGATTTCTGCCGTTCCTCCGGTCCGTTCCCTTGGTAGAAAATCTCGAAATCCGCCGCCCGCGCCACCGCCGCAATCTTGCCCAGGAAATTGTGCTCCCCCGCCTCCGCGCTCTCTTTCAGGCCGGGTTCGAGATAGAAGCTCAGGATGCGGGCATCGCTCATGGCCGGCAGGCTAGGGTGCCGCCCCGGCCCGCGCAAGCCCGGGCCTTGTGCCTTGGGCCCATGGGCTCCATATAGGCCCCCAGTGACAGGAGGCGACAGATGGCTGACGCGCAATTCCCCGGCTGGCACGGCACCACGATCATCGGCGTGAAAAAGGCCGGCGAAGTGGTGGTCGCAGGCGATGGGCAGGTGACATTCGGACAGACCGTGATCAAGGGCTCGGCCCGAAAGGTGCGCCGCCTTTCGCCGGGCGGTTTCGAAGTCGTCGCGGGCTTTGCCGGCTCCACGGCCGACGCGTTTACCCTTTTGGAACGCCTTGAGTCCAAACTCGAAGCCACGCCCGGGCAACTGGCCCGCGCATCCGTTGAATTGGCAAAGGACTGGCGCACCGACAAATACCTGCAGAAACTCGAAGCGATGCTGGTCGTCACCGATGGCGCCGAAATTTACGTCATCACCGGCGCGGGCGACGTTCTCGAACCCGAACATGACGTCACCGCCATCGGCTCGGGTGGAAATTACGCCCTCGCTGCCGCCCGCGCGATGATGGACACCGACTACACTGCCGAGGAGATCGCCCGCCGCGCCATGGCCATCGCGGCGGATATCTGCGTTTACACCAACGGCAACCTGACGGTGGAGAAAATCTCGAAATGACCGACCTCACCCCCCGCGAAATCGTCTCGGAACTCGACCGTTTCATCATCGGCCAGAAGGATGCCAAGCGCGCCGTCGCCGTCGCCCTGCGCAGCCGTTGGCGGCGCAAGCAACTCTCCGACGACCTGCGTGACGAGGTTTATCCCAAGAACATCCTGATGATCGGCCCCACCGGCGTCGGCAAGACCGAGATCAGCCGCCGCCTTGCCAAGCTCGCCCGCGCGCCCTTCATCAAGGTCGAGGCGACCAAGTTCACCGAGGTCGGTTATGTCGGCCGCGACGTCGAACAAATCATCCGCGATCTTGTCGATTCCGCCATCGCCATGACCCGCGAGCAAATGCGGGAAGACGTGAAGACCAAGGCCCACCACGCCGCCGAGGAACGCGTCCTGCGCGCCATCGCCGGTGAAGACGCCCGCGAAGGCACATTGGAACTGTTTCGCAATAAACTCAAATCCGGCGAACTTGACGACACGGTGATCGAACTCGACATCGCGGACAATTCCAACCCGATGGGAATGCTCGACATTCCCGGTCAGCCCGGTGGCCAGATGGGGATGATGAATCTCGGCGATCTCTTCGGCAAGGCGTTCGGCGGTCGCACCGTGCGGCGCAAGACCACCGTGGCCGAAAGCTATGATCTGTTGATAAGCGAAGAGGCCGACAAGCTCCTTGATGATGAAACCGTGAACAAGGCGGCGCTGGAATCGGTCGAACAGAACGGCATCGTGTTTCTTGACGAGATCGACAAGGTCACCACCCGGCAGGATGCCCGCGGCGGTGACGTGTCCCGCGAAGGGGTGCAGCGCGATCTGTTGCCGCTGATTGAAGGCACGAGTGTTTCAACGAAATACGGCGCCGTCAAAACCGACCATATCCTCTTTATCGCATCCGGCGCCTTCCACATCGCCAAGCCCTCCGATCTTCTGCCCGAATTGCAGGGCCGTCTGCCGATCCGGGTCGAGTTGCGGGCGCTGAACGAAGGGGATTTCGTGCGCATTCTCACTGAAACCGACAACGCGCTGACCCGCCAGTATACCGCCCTGATGGCCACCGAGTCGGTCAATGTCGACTTCACCGAAGAGGGCATTGCCGCCCTGGCCAAGATCGCCGCCGACGTGAACCAGGCGGTCGAGAATATAGGAGCGCGTCGCCTCTACACGGTGATGGAGCGGGTTTTCGAGGAGCTGTCCTATACCGCCCCGGATCGCGCGGGCGAAAAGGTTCTGGTGGATGCCGATTTTGTCGAGGAAAACCTCGGCGAACTGACGAGATCGACAGATCTGAGCCGCTACGTTCTCTAGTTTTTGCTCTTCCCTTCCCCGGGGAAACCGGAAACAGATGGCACATGTCCACGCTGCGTTTTCTCCGCGACAATTGGCCCTGGCTGTCGGCCGGGATTCTGCTCACCTTCCTTTCCGGTCCGGGGCAGACCTTTTTCATCTCGATTTTCGCGGGCCACATCCGCGAGGAGTTCGGGCTTTCGCACGGGCAATGGGGCAGCATCTATACCCTTGGGACCGGCGCCTCGGCCATCCTGATGGTCTGGGCCGGCGGGTTGACCGACCGGTTCCGGGTTCGGGCCTTGGGCGCGGTGGTTCTGGTGCTGACGGCCTCGGCCTGCCTTTTCATGGCCAGCGTTCGGGCCGCCTGGCTCCTGCCGTTCGTCATCTTCGCATTGCGTTTCACCGGTCAGGGCATGACCAGCCATCTTGCCGTTGTCGCCATGTCGCGCTGGTTCGTCGCCACACGGGGGCGCGCGCTCTCAATCGCCACACTGGGCTTCACCCTTGGTGAGGCGACGCTGCCTGTCACCTTCGTCGCGCTCATGGTCTTCTTCGATTGGCGGCTGCTCTGGGTTCTGGCTGCCGGTATCGCCATTGCCGCCATCCCGGTTCTGCTTATGCTTCTCCGGCAGGAGCGCACCCCCCAAAGCTTTGCCCAATCGGATTCGACACTGGGGATGGAGGGTCGGCACTGGACCAGGAACCAGGCCCTGCGCCATTTCCTGTTCTGGTTCATGGTCCCTGCGATGCTGGGCCCGGCGGCGTTCAACACCGCGTTCTTTTTCCACCAGGTCCATTATGCCGAGGTCAAGGGCCTCGCCCATATCGAGCTGGTATCGCTGTTTCCGATCTATACCGGGCTCAGCGTCGTTTCGATGATCATCGGTGGGGCGCTGCTCGACCGTTTGGGAACGGCCCGCCTGATGCCGTTTACGCAAATGCCCAGCATTGTCGGATTCCTCTTCTATTCCTTCGCACCTGGCCTGGGCTTCACTCTCCTGGGCCTGTTGTTCATGGCCATGACCACCGGGGCCATGATGACCGTGCCCAACGCATTCTGGGCCGAGTTCTACGGCACGCGCCATATCGGGTCGGTCAAGGCGATGATCGCGGCGGTGATGGTCTTCGGCTCGGCCATCGGCCCGGGGATCACCGGGTTGGGAATTGATCTCGGCCTCGGGATCGAAACGCAATTCCTGATCATCGCCAGCTATTTCCTGTTCACGACGCTGATGATGATCATCGGTGTCGGCCGGGCGCGGACGCTGTTATCGGTGTCGGCGTAGATAGACGTAATAGGCTCCGCCGCCACCATGGCTCGTATGTGCCTCGACCACCTGCAGCACCGCCTGCGCCAGGGGCGGCACCGAGAGCCAATGCGGCACTTGGTGGCGCAGCACACCGTGACGCACCGGGATCGGGCCGCCCTCATCGCGGTTCTTGCCCTTGCCGGTGATCACCAGGACCAGCCGTTTGCCCTCGCCCTGCGCCTTGAGGATGAATGACATCAACCGCGGGTGCGCCCGCTCTGTCGTCATACCGTGCAGGTCGAGCCGGGCCTCGGGCAAAAGCTTCCCCCGTTTGAGGCGTTGATGCATCTTGCGGTCCATCCGCAGCGGCGCGGTGCCAATCCGGTCGGGGAGCGGCGCGGCCAGATCGTGAGGCCTCGTCTCGGTACCCTTGGGTTGACCTATCTGGAATGACTCGACGGGTCGGGCCTTTGCCGCTTGCTTTTGCGGTTTCGGGCGCGGCATCGGCGCATCATTGCCCTTGCGGTCGGGATGAAGCCGGTCCGTCGTATCGGCAACCCGGCGCCACAGTTCGATCTCATCCGGTCTGAGCCGTCTTCGGGTCATTCCACACCTTCGGGCAACATCGCATAGGCGCGCTGGATCGGAAGCAACACCACCATGCGCCCCGGATCTTTCAGTTTGCCGGCCCGAATCCCGGCGGCCCGCCCCGTTCCGATGAAGATATCGGCGCGCTGGGCGCCCTTGATGGCCGAACCGGTATCCTGTGCAACCATCAGACGGCGCAATGGCTCCTCGCCATCCTTCTCGATCCACACCGGCGCACCCAGCGGAACATGCGCCGGGTCGACCGCGATACTGCGCATCTCTGTGATCGAGCGATTCATCGCTCCCAGTGGTCCCTGTTCCGCTGGCACATGGTTCACCGTGCGAAAAAAGACGTATGAGGGGTTGTGGCGTAACAGTTCCTCACCCTCGGCCGGGTTGCGCCTTACCCAGTTCTTGATGACCTCTGCGCTGACCTGGTGCGCCTTGTAAATGCCACGCCGCACCAGTTCGACACCGATTGACCGATAATCATGCCCGTTCGATCCGCCATACCCCACCCGAATGAACTGCCCGTTAGGAAGGCGGATTCGTCCCGATCCCTGAATCTGGAGAAAGAAGAGCTCGACCGGGTCATCGACCCAGGCGATTTCAAGACCGCGATCCTTCATCGCATCGCCAGTCTCGATGTCACGACGCGAGAGCCATTGCCGTTCATTGCGGGCTTCGGGAGGCATCCGGTAAACCGGGTGACGGAATCGTGGCGTGGGTGACGTGCTTCCGCGCAACTCGGGCTCAAAGTATCCGGTGAAGAGCGGGGGGCTGTCGTCCTCAATCATCACCGGTCGAAAGAACAGTTCGAAAAAGGACTTTGCATCGGTCTGATCGCCGGCCAATGCGCAAAGCGCCTGCCAATCGGGGTCTTTCATGTCGCCGCAGGTTTCGCGAAAGACATTCAACGCCGCGCCGTGATCGTCCTCTGCCCAGCCGTCCAGACCATCGAATTCGAGAATCTTGTAATGGGTTTCCGCCTCTGCCGGTCCTGTCATCGTCAGAACCGCAATGGCAGCGGCCAGAACCGTACGGATCATTCGCCCGTGGCGACAAGCTGCCAGTTGGGATCATCCGAACCGAACACCCGTTCAAAGGTCCAGATATCCTTCTGACGTTTGATCTTGCCGTCCTTGCCCTCGATGGCCTCGCCTGCGTTGTCACGCACCACATAGGTCAGTTCGCCAACAAATTTCACGGTGATCTCACCCGCTTTGGTATCTGCGTCAAGATTGGCATCGACCAGCGAGGTTTCCCGCACGCCGATGAAATCCGCTTCGATGGTCAGGCCCTGTTTCTCGCGGTCCTCGACCACCGAGGCAAAAGCCTCGTAGACGTCATCGGCCAGAAATGGCTTGATCTTCGCAAGGTCGCCACGCTCGAACCCCATAAGGATCATCTCATAGGCGCCCCGCGCACCCTGAAGAAACTGTGCAACGCTGAACGAAGGCTCGATCGCCTTCATCCCGCTCAGCGCATCGGCCTGGGGGCTGCCTTCCGGCACATGGTCGATGATATCATGGTCGGGGCCACCTTCGATGACTTCGAAATTGCGACGCGTGCCAGGATCGCCCGCAGGTCGCTGCTCCGGCGGGGCCTCATAACCATCTCTAGTCCCCAGCACGGATTTGAGCCGCAGGATCAGAAACACGGCAATGCCGGCGAGAACCAGGAGCTGAAGGATCGGTGAATTCATCTGGACCTCTCGGGCATCATGACATGGAAAACGTCTTGTTCTGCACTTATGTAAGGGAGAGGCGTGATCAAGTCCATCATGCCTTCAAGGTTCAAGGAGATTATGAAAATGTGGCTGCTTCTGGCGTTTATCGCTGTTCCGCTGATCGAAATCGCTCTCTTTATCGAGATCGGCGGCGCGATCGGTCTGGTCTCTACGCTTGTCATCGTGGTTCTCACTGCCATTCTGGGAACCTGGCTGGTTCGAACCCAGGGGCGTATGGCGCTTGGACAGTTGGAGCAAGCCTTCTCCGAAATGCGCGACCCGACCGAACCTCTGGCCCACGGGGCGATGATCCTGTTTTCCGGCGCGCTTCTGCTGACGCCCGGATTTTTCACCGATGCGCTGGGTTTTGCCCTGCTGGTCCCGGGCTTTCGTCGGGTTGCCTTCAGATGGCTGCGCTCCCGCGTACGGGTGGCGCATTTTTCGTCCTCGGTCCCGCCGCAGGAACCAAACCCCCATCGGCAGGACGAATCCGTGATTGACGCCGACTATGTCGATCTCGATCCACCTAGGAAACCGACACATGACTCATCGGGATGGACGAGGCATTGAGGGTTTCATTCCGTCCTGCTAAAGGAAAATCCAGTTTATCACTCGCTTAGGAGACGACAGATGGCCGAGACCGGCAACGGAACAACTGCACAGGCGCCGCAAGTCCAAATGAATGTTCAGAACCAATTCGTTCGTGACCTGTCCTTCGAGAATATTCTCGCTCAAAAAGGCGCGTCAGGTGAGGTTCAGCCTGATGTCAAGGTTCAGGTCAATCTCGACGCGCGCAAGCGCGATTCGGACAAACAGTATGAAGTGTCGATCAAGCTCAATGTCGAGTCCGTCGACAAGGCGAATGCCGAGACCAAGATCTTCCTGATGGAGATTGATTATGTCGGCCTGTTCCACATCGACGGGGTGCCGGATGATCAGTTGCATCCATTCCTGTTGATCGAATGCCCGCGACTGCTGTTTCCGTTCCTGCGCCGCATCGTCTCCGATGTAACCCGGGACGGTGGTTTTCCGCCGCTCAACCTCGACAACATCGACTTTTTGCAGCTTTACCGGCAAGAAGCCGCCCGCCGCACTGCGCAACAAGGCGAAGAAACCACAACGAGCTGATCCTCACCTCAGTTCAGCTTTCTCCACATCGCACCGTCGCCCATCGCTTCGACAAAGGCTTGGTGGGCGGCGGCTTCTTCCTTGGTGATCCGGGATCCAAGCGGTCTGGGGCGCGGCTTCGGTCTCCAGGTCTCCTGATCGCTTTGCCCAATACGATCATCCCTCTGATGATCCACGCTCAACGAGAAATCCGGTTGTCGGCCGCCAATCAATTCAAGATAGACCTCGGCCAGAATCTCACTGTCAAGCAACGCGCCATGAAGCGTGCGCGCGGAGTTGTCGATGTTGAACCGCCGACACAACGCATCGAGAGACGCCGGAGACCCCGGATACTTGCTGCGCGCCATGGCGAGCGTATCAATCGCCCGATCCCATGCAAGCTTGGGCAGATCGAGCCAGCCCAGCTCGGCGTTCACGAACTTCATGTCGAAGGCCGCGTTGTGAATGACCAGCTTGGCATCGCCCAGGAACTCTAGAAACGCCGGGGCGATCGCCGCAAAGAGCGGTTTGTCACGCAGGAATTCCCCGCCCAGCCCATGCACCTCGAACGCCTCTTGCGGCACGTCGCGCTCGGGGTTGATATATTGATGATAGGTGTTGCCTGTCGGCATGTGGTTGAACAGTTCGACCGCCCCGATCTCGACGATCCGGTCACCCTGTTCCGGGTCGAATCCCGTGGTTTCCGTATCCAGAACGATTTCACGCATCATCCAGCCTCTTGCGAATATCCGCGATCACATCCTGCACCTGCGCGCGTGCATGCTCAACCGTGTCGGTGATGATGACGTAATCGGCCCTGGTCCGCTTCTCGGCATCGGGAACCTGTTTCGACAGGATGGCCTCGAACTGCGCCTCTGTCATCGTGCCGCGTTCAAGAACCCGGGCCCGCTGCGTTTCGGGGTCAATGGACACCACCGCCACCGCATCCACGCGCGTGTTTCCTCCAGTCTCGAACAGCAGCGGTATGTCGAGAACGACAATATCCGATTTCGACCGGGCAGTGAACGCGGCTCTGTCCTCGGCGACCAATGGATGCACGATGGCCTCGATCCGGGACAATGCGGTCTCGTCCCGCTCTATGATCTCCCTTAGAACCCCGCGCGACACCTCGCCCTCGACAATCGCTTCGGGAAAGGCCGCTCCGATCGGTCCGACCGCCGCGCCGTCCTTGCCGTAGAGCCGATGCACCGCCGCATCCGCATCCCACACGGCGCAACCCGCTTCGGCAAAAAGCCGTGCCGTGGTCGATTTTCCCATCCCGATCGAGCCGGTCAATCCCAGCCGGAAACTCATCTGAGGACCGCCGCCCGGGTCGCATTGTCCACCTCGGGGCGCTGACCGAACCACCGCTCAAAGGCCGGCACGGCCTGATGCAACAGCATCCCGAGACCATCTACCGTCACGCAACCCATCTCACGCGCCGTGCGCAGCAATCGTGTCTCCAGCGGATTATAGACCAGGTCGGTTACGAAGGCGTGTTTCTGCAAACCATCCAAAGGCACACGCATCTCGGGTTTGCCCATCATACCAAGCGATGTCGTGTTCACCACTGTGCTGGCCTCTTCGAGTATGTTGCCCGCCTTGACCCAATCCACGACCGTCACCCGCTTGCCGAAATCCTCGGCCAGTTTTTCGGCCCGCACACGGGTTCGGTTGGTGATCTGGACCTCGGGCACACCGACATCCAGCAGCGATGCAACCACCGCCCGCGCCGCGCCACCCGCACCCAGTACAACGGCCAACCCGGCCTTCGGGTTCCAGTCCGGCGCCCCCTGCCGGAGATTCTCGACAAAACCATACCCATCGGTATTGTCGGCGTGGATCTTTCCATCCTTCCGAAAGATCAACGTATTGGCCGCGCCGATCAGGGTCGCGCGATCAGTGACAAGGTCGGCAAGATCCAGCGCCCGTTGCTTGTGCGGAATGGTGATGTTGACCCCGACGAACCCCATCCTGGGCAAGGTCGCCAAAACGTCTTCAAGATCATCGCTGACTATGTCCATCGGGATGTAATAGCCGCTCAACCCATAGGTTCTGAGCCAATGGGCATGCAGTTGTGGCGACTTTGAATGCGCGATCGGCGACCCGATCACACCCGCCAAGGGTATCCGCTCTGTTGTCATGTCTCCAGATCTCCGCTTGACCCGAGATATGCCAGTATTTCCAAGAGAGGCAATCCGAGCACGTTGAAATAATCACCGTCGATGCGCGAAAACAACCGCACACCTTCTTCCTCAAGCTTGTAGGCCCCTACGGCATGGCGGATACTCTCCCAGTTGCGCGCCAGGTAGGCATCCAAATAGGTATCCGAGAACGTCTGCATTTCCAACCACACCTGCCCGACATGACGCCAGATCGGTCGACCCTGATGACAGATGACCGCAGCCGACAGTAACCGATGGCGATCTCCGCGCAGTTCGGCCAATTGCGCCCGGGCGGTGTCCGGGCAATCCGGTTTCGACACGATCACACCACGATGCTCCAGAACCTGATCGCACCCCAGGACGAGGGCATCCGGCCGCTTTCCACTGACCTTTGACGCCTTGTGCTCGGCAAGTGCGTCGGCAATATCTCTCGGAGACACCTGCTCGGCCAAAAGCGCCGCCTTGACCGAATCCTCATCGATTCGCGGGATGACAAAATCGAATGCAACACCCGCATTCTGCAGAAGTTTCTGCCGGATGTGTGAACCAGAAGCCAGAATGATAGGGCGTGCCATGTGGGTAACCTGGTGGAAATGATAACGCAGTCTTAAAGGAGCATTTCGGAAAACTCCAACACCCAGATACGCGGCCTCGGGACAAGCAGAATTCCGTGTTCTTGCACGCGGCTTGTGCCCCTGTGAGAAAGAATAACCGATCTTCGTGGGATATCTGCCGGACTCATCCGAACCCCCGGTTTTCATCCACAGGATAGCCAACGGCATTCCGGACCCGGAGAGGCAACAGGTGAAGGCCCTGCATGGGTGCGTGCAAACGTCGGGCAGATTTCTTCAACAGGTTTGCCCACAGGAGCGCTAGGTCCCGGACAAACCTGCGGACAAGCCAGGTATCCACAAGGAACCCTCCTCCCTACCAAATCATCAATTCTTCTTTTATTTTTTTTATTATTAAGGGGCGGCATGCGCTGATCATCGTTCTGCCGGAAATCCAGGCCAGGCAGAGTTGACTCTGGATGTGACAAGCCCTATTTGACGATCAACCTGCCCGTCCGGGCAAAGGACCTTCCAATTGCAAGCATGATAGCGAACCGGTGGACCGGTCGATCAGAGGTGTTTCCATGACAGCCGAACGTATTTCCCTCTCGGAATTGAAGGCGCACAGCCCCAAGGCTCTGGTCGACATGGCCGAGGAGCTCGAGATCGAGAACGCCTCGACCATGCGCAAGGGCGAGATCATGTTCTCGATCCTCAAGGAACGCGCCGAAGAAAGCTGGGAAATTTCCGGCGATGGCGTCCTAGAGGTTCTTCAAGACGGTTTCGGGTTTCTTCGCTCGCTCGAGGCAAACTATCTTCCCGGCCCGGATGATATCTATGTATCGCCGGACACGATCCGCAAGTTTTCGCTGCGAACAGGTGATACGGTCGAGGGTAAACTCCTCCAGCCCGAAGAGAACGAGCGTTATTTTGCCCTGACCGATGTGAGCCGGATCAATTTTGAAGAGCCGGAACGCGCGCGTCACAAGATCGCGTTCGACAACCTGACACCGCTCTACCCGGATGAGCGATTCAAGCTCGAGATCGAGGATCCGACGATCAAGGATCGCTCCGCGCGCATCATCGACCTGGTCGCACCGATCGGCAAAGGCCAGAGGTGCTTGATCGTTGCGCCGCCGAGAACGGGCAAGACGGTTCTGCTCCAGAACATCGCCCATTCGATCGAACTGAACCATCCCGAATGTTACCTGATCGTGCTGCTGATCGACGAACGCCCCGAAGAGGTGACGGACATGCAGCGCAACGTTAAGGGCGAAGTCATCTCCTCGACCTTCGACGAACCGGCATCGCGCCACGTTGCAGTAGCCGAAATGGTGATCGAAAAGGCCAAGCGTCTGATCGAGCACAAACGCGATGTCGTCATCCTGCTCGATTCGATCACGCGCCTTGGGCGGGCATACAACACAACGGTTCCAAGCTCGGGCAAGGTTCTGACCGGCGGTGTGGACGCCAACGCACTCCAACGCCCCAAACGGTTCTTTGGTGCTGCGCGGAACATCGAGGAAGGCGGGTCGCTCACCATCATTGCCACCGCGCTGATCGACACCGGAAGCCGGATGGACGAGGTGATCTTCGAAGAGTTCAAGGGAACCGGCAACTCCGAACTTGTTCTTGACCGCAAGGTCTCTGACAAGCGGGTCTTTCCGGCGATGGATATTCTCAAATCCGGCACCCGCAAGGAAGAACTGCTCGTCGATCCCAAGGATCTGTCCAAGACTTTCGTGCTTCGCCGTATCCTCAATCCGATGGGTACGACAGACGCGATCGAATTCCTGATCGGCAAACTCAAACAGACCAAGAGCAATGCCGACTTCTTTGATTCGATGAATGGCTGAATGGCGGTTATTTCAAAACGTTAGCGGAAATGGACACAGTCTTTGCCCTCGCCAGTGCCCCCGGAAAATCCGGGGTCGCGGTGATCCGTGTTTCCGGACCCCGCGCTGATCAGGCGTGTCTTGATCTTGCGGGCGCATTACCGGAACCGCGCGCGGCATCGCTCCGCGTTCTTCGTGATCGTGAGAATCGACGGCTTGATGAGGCCCTGGTGATCCGCTTCTCCGGGTCTCGCAGTTTCACCGGTGAAAACGTGGTTGAATTCCATGTTCATGGCTCGACCGCAGTGATCTCGGCGATCCTTCGGGAATTGGGCAGGATGGACGGTCTGCGAGCTGCCGAACCCGGAGAGTTTACGCGCCGCGCACTGGAGAACGACCGTCTTGATCTCGCACAGGTCGAAGGGCTTGCTGACCTCATCGAGTCCGAAACAGAGGCCCAGCGGCGACAGGCCCTGAGGGTTCTGGCCGGCGATCTGGGTAGGCGTGCCGAGAAATGGCGGGGCGATCTGATCCGCGCCGCCGCCCTTCTGGAGGCCACGATTGATTTTGCCGACGAAGATGTTCCGGTAGATGTGCGCCCCGAGGTGCGGGTTCTCCTGGAAGGCACCCGTGCGGAGCTGGAGAGGGAAGCCAAGGGCGTTCAAACGGCCGAACGCATCCGGACCGGATTCGAGGTCGCCATTCTCGGAGCCCCGAACACAGGAAAATCAACCTTGCTCAATACCCTGGCGGGGCGCGAAGCGGCGATCACGTCGGAGATTGCAGGAACGACGCGGGATGTGATCGAGGTTCGAATGGACCTTGGCGGGCTTCCCGTGACCCTTCTGGATACGGCGGGCCTGAGGGAAACCGACGACAAGGTCGAGAGTATCGGCATAGCACGGGCGCGCGAACGCGCGGAATTGGCGGATCTTCGGGTCATCCTTGTTGAGAACGGCGGGCCAATTCCCCCTGGTGGTTTCGAAGCCGGCGCCAACGATATTGTCTTGCGGGCAAAATCCGATCTGCAGGATGAAAAGTCGGGGGGAATTTCCGGCCTGACCGGTGACGGAGTGGATGATCTGGTTGATCGAATTACCCAATTCCTGTCCACGCAGGCCGGTTCAACCGGGATCGCGACGCGCGAGCGCCATCGTATCTCATTTGAAAACGCGGTTGCAGCATTGGACGAAGCTTCGAGACAGCTTGATTTCGGGGACAGCCGGACCGATATCGCAGCCGAAGAACTTCGCAGTGCCGTGCGGTCCCTTGACGCGCTGGTCGGGCGTGTTGATGTTGAGAACATTCTGGACGAGATTTTTTCGAGCTTTTGCATTGGAAAGTAACCGCAGTCAAAGCAGGGGTGTTTCACGTGAAACATGATTTTGATGTCGTTGTCGTCGGCGGTGGCCATGCCGGCACCGAGGCCGCTCATGCAGCGGCTCGGATGGGTGTTCAAACAGCCCTGGTGACCCTGCGACGCGAGGATATCGGCGTGATGTCCTGCAATCCTGCCATCGGCGGTTTGGGAAAAGGGCATCTCGTTCGCGAGATCGACGCGATGGACGGAGTCATGGGCCGGGTGGCCGATCTGGCAGGAATCCAGTTTCGGCTGCTCAACCGCAGAAAGGGGCCGGCGGTTCAAGGCCCCCGATCCCAGGCTGACCGGGCCATTTACCGTCGCGAGATGTTGGCGGCAACGTTGACGCAGGACAATCTGACCGTCATCGCGGGGGAAACCACGGATTTCCTCATGTCTGACGGTCGCGTCACCGGTATCAGACTGGCTGATGACAGTGAAATCCGCGCCCAGGCGGTGATCCTGACCACCGGGACCTTCCTGCGTGGTATCATCCATATCGGTGACGAACAGCGTCCCGGCGGTCGCATGGGCGATCGCCCATCCGTAAAACTCGCCGAGAGGCTGGAGAGTTTTGCTCTGCCGCTCGGTCGGCTCAAGACCGGGACTCCTCCCCGGCTGGACGGGCGAACCATTAACTGGGACCTCCTTGAAAAGCAGCCAGGGGACGACGATCCCGTCATGTTCTCCTTTTTGTCCCGAAAACCCTCGGCGAGGCAGATTTCCTGTGGGATTACCTATACGAACGAGAGAACACACGAGATCATCACCGCGAACCTCGGACGATCGGCGATGTATGGCGGCCATATTGGCGGGGTCGGCCCCCGGTATTGCCCATCGATCGAGGACAAGGTCGTGCGCTTCGCCGACAAGACCTCGCACCAGATTTTCCTCGAACCCGAAGGTCTTTCCGATCACACGATTTACCCCAACGGCATTTCCACCTCGCTGCCGGTGGATGTGCAGAAAGACTATGTGCGATCCATCAAGGGATTGGAGAACGCCACCATCCTTCAGCCGGGCTATGCCATCGAGTATGACTATGTCGATCCGCGTTCCCTGGACGCGACTTTATCGTTGAAATCCGTTCCCGGCCTCTTCCTTGCCGGACAGATCAACGGAACGACGGGATACGAAGAAGCCGCGGCACAGGGCCTTGTCGCGGGTCTTAATGCAGCAATGATCGTCCAGGGCCGGGAGCCCGCCCATTTCGGCCGGACCGAGAGCTATATCGGCGTCATGGTTGACGATTTGATCACTCGCGGTGTTTCGGAGCCCTATCGCATGTTCACATCCCGCGCCGAGATGCGGCTTGCCCTGCGGGCCGACAATGCCGATCAGCGGCTCACACCCAAAGCGATCGACCTCGGTTGCGTGTCCCGAATCAGAGAGGACGTGTTTACTGCCAAGGCCGAGAAACTCACCCACGGTCGGGATATCCTGCAATCCAGGAGCTGGACCCCGAGCGAGCTTGCCGGCCTCGATGTCGTCATGAGCCAGGACGGCACGCGTCGCAACGGTATGGCGTTATTGGCTTTTCCAGATATCTCTTTCCGGGACATCGCCCCATTGGCGGCCGAAATTTCCGAGATTGAGCCCGAGATCCAGCGCCAACTTGAGAATGATGCCCTTTATGCAAATTACATCGAACGGCAGAAACGCGATATCGAGGCTTTGAAGCGGGACGAAGCGCATGTCATCCCGCGAGATTTCGAGTTTGATGGAATTTCCGGCTTGTCCAACGAACTCAAGGCAAAATTGTCTGCCGTGCGCCCGGAGAATCTGGCTCAGGCGGGTCGCGTGGATGGCATGACGCCTGCGGCTCTCACGCTGCTTCTGGTGAAGCTGCGGCGGGACAAGCGGGAGCGCGTTGTGTGATCCCCACCGCGTCTGAACTGAATGTTTCACGTGAAACATATGACCGGCTGATCACCTATGCAGGGCTGCTGGAAAAATGGAATCCGAGAATCAACCTGGTTGCCCGGTCCACGCTTTCCGATCTCTGGGCGCGCCATTTTCGCGATTCGCTCCAATTGCTGGATGGCGGAGAGCCCGAAATCGCACATTGGGCTGATCTGGGGAGCGGCGGCGGATTTCCCGGCCTTGTCATCGCGATTTGTGCTGCGGATTCCGGTAACCCGGCCCGGGTCACGCTGGTGGAAAGCGATATCCGCAAGGCCACGTTTCTTCGCACGGTGTTGCGCGAGCTGGATATCGAAGGAAAGGTTATCCCCCAGCGTATAGAATCAATTGCCCCATTGGGTGCCGACGTGATCTCCGCGCGTGCGCTTGCGGATTTGCCCCATCTTTTTTCGCTGGCCGAGCCCCATCTGTCCGAGAATGGAACCTGTCTCTTTCAAAAAGGAACAAACTGGAGATCCGAGGTTCAAAGCGCATGCAAATCATGGCAGTTTGCCTATGATGAAATCCCGAGCACAACCGAATCCGGTGCTGTCATCTTGAAAGTCAAAGGTCTCGAACGTGTCTGATCCAACCCGGCCACCCGGCCCGAAAATCATCGCTGTGGCCAACCAGAAGGGTGGCGTTGGAAAGACCACGACCACCATCAACCTGGGGGCAGCATTGGCGGAAGTGGGCCAGAAAGTGCTCGTCGTTGATCTCGACCCGCAGGGAAATGCGTCGACGGGGCTGGGAATTGAAGGCAGCGCGCGCCGATACACGACCTATGATCTGCTGCTCGAGGATATCCCCTTATCCGACATCATTCTCGATACCAAAACCCGGAATCTCAGGATCGTGCCCGCGACCGTCGATCTCAGCTCTGCGGATATCGAGTTGATTTCCAATGAAAAGCGGAGCTTTCTTCTGCATGACGCCTTGAGGCAGCCGGCAATGGATTCTTTCGGGTTCGACTATATCCTGATTGATTGCCCGCCCTCACTCAACATGCTGACCATCAACGGGATGGTGGCCGCACATTCCGTGCTTGTGCCGCTCCAAAGCGAGTTTTTCGCGCTCGAAGGTTTGTCGCAATTGATGATCACACTGCGTGAAGTCCGGCAAACCGCCAATCCCGCGTTGCGGATCGAAGGCGTTGTCCTGACCATGTATGACGGCCGCAATCGACTGTCACAACAGGTTGAAACCGATGCGCGCGACAATCTCGGCGAGTTGGTGTTCAGAACCGTCATTCCGCGCAATGTGAGACTGAGCGAGGCACCGTCCTATTCGATGCCTGTGCTCGGTTACGATAGCGATTCCAAGGGCGCGCAGGCCTATCGCGAACTGGCGCATGAAATCCTGGGCAACAACAACCGCGCAGCGGCATAATATGAGGGACCAGAGCATGGTTGAAAAGAAACGCGGTCTGGGCCGGGGGCTCTCGGCGCTCATGGCGGATGTCAATAATGACACATCCGCGTCGCAGGGCGATCAGCCTTCGCGCCGCGCAGAACATCATGTGCCGATCGAGAACATAGCGCCGAACCCGGATCAGCCGCGTCGGAATTTCGACAAGGACAAGCTGCAGGATCTCGCCGATTCCATTCGCGAAAAGGGCATTATCCAACCGTTGATCGTGCGGCCGGATCCCGACGATGCCGACAGGTTTCAAATTGTCGCGGGCGAACGCCGCTGGCGCGCGGCCCAGATTGCGCAACTGCACGAAGTTCCGGTTCTCATTCGCGAATTCGACGATACCGAGGTTCTCGAAGTCGCGATCATCGAGAATATCCAGCGCGCGGATCTGAATCCCGTCGAAGAGGCGGCCGGCTATCGCCAGCTGATCGAACGATTCGGCCACACGCAGGATCATCTGGCCAAGGCGTTGGGCAAAAGCCGGTCCCATATCGCCAACCAGATGCGGCTGTTGAACTTGCCAAAGGACGTCATTGATTACCTCGAAAAGGATCAGCTGTCCGCCGGCCACGCTCGCGCCCTGATCACATCCGATGATCCCTCGGCTCTGGCGCGGATTGTGGTGACCAAGGGGCTTTCGGTGCGCGACACGGAGAAGCTGGTCAAGAAGGGGCCCGATACGAAAACCCCGAAGCCGTCTGCCCGCCAGCCCACCGAGAAAGATGCCGATACCGTCGCGCTCGAAGGCGATCTTTCCGCCAATCTCGGTATGAAAGTGACGGTCAATCACGACACGGGCCAGGAATCGGGCCAGATTTCCATTCGCTACACGTCGCTTGACGAACTGGACGAACTTTGCCGCAAGCTCACCTTATGAATCGGGACGAGTCCAGATGAAGATCAGCACGAGGCAAAGAACAGCCCCTTGAATCCCAAGGACAAGCGGTGTCAGCCCAAGCGCCAGGGACAGCCCGAACACGGCGGCAATCGACAGCGTGGAGATTCGTTTGACGCGGCGATTGATCGCCCCGCTGGTTTGCCAATCCACGATGGCCGGGCCGAAATGCGGGTGCGATAACAACCAGTTGTGCATCCGCTCGGACGAGCGTGCAAAGAAGAACGCGGCCAGCAACATGAAGGGCACGGTCGGAACCAGTGGCAGAACCGCGCCGATCAGACCCAGCACCACGCATATCAATCCCAGGCCGGCCCACAGATAGCGCATGTCTTATCCTGACAGAAATTCTTTGATAACCGCATTCAATACCATGCGGCCGCCCTCTGTCACCCTGACAGTTTGTCCCTCGCGCTCGATCATCGCGATTTCTTGCAGATGGCTCAAAACCTGCGCATCAGGGGCTTCCCCGCACAGTCTCGCAAATCGATCAAGGTCGATTCCTTCGCGCAGGCGCAACCCCATCATCAGGAACTCCTCGGCCTGATCATGCGGCGATACGGGCCGAAACAGGCTTTCCCCATTGCCGGCTTCCGCCATGTTCAACCATGTGCCCGGCATCAGCGGCGTTTCGGTGGCGAAACGCTCACCGCCGATCATCAACCGCCCATGCGCCCCGGGTCCGATCCCGACATAATCCCCATAGCGCCAATAGATCAGGTTGTGGCGCGATTCAGATCCGGGTCGCGCATGGTTAGAGACTTCATAGGCGTCAAGGCCCGCTTCTTCGCAACTGGCCAGCGTCGCCTGGTACATGTCCGCCGACAGGTCCTCATCCGGCAACCCCTTCAACCGACCCCGATCATACCGATCGCCAAAGGCGGTTCCCGGCTCGATGGTCAGTTGATAGAGCGACAGGTGATCCACTGCGAGGGCCAGCGCCTGTTTCAACTCGGCCTCCCAGCCGGCCAATGTCTGACCCTGGCGGGCATAGATCAGATCGAAACTGACCCGATCGAACTGTTTGCGCGCCACATCAAAGGCCGCAAGCGCTTCCTTGACCGAATGCAATCGCCCAAGGCGGCGCAAATCGTCGTCATTCAGCGCCTGAACCCCCATCGACACCCGGTTGACGCCCGCCTGCGCATAGCCCCGGAACCGTCCGGCCTCGACAGAACCCGGGTTGGCCTCAAGCGTGACCTCGAAATCGTTGCGCACCGGCCAGTGGTGGCGGATACGTTCCATCACGGCCGCCACGGTCTCAGGCGCCATCAGGCTCGGCGTGCCGCCACCGAAAAAGACCGAGGTCAACAGCCGCCCGGGCACCTGCTCCGCGTAGCGGTCCAATTCTTTCAAATAGGCTCTAACCCAGCGGGATTCGTCTATTTCCGTGGCGACATGACTGTTGAAATCGCAATAGGGGCATTTCGCGGCGCAAAACGGCCAGTGGACATAGATCCCGAACCCCCCGCTTTGCCAATCCTCAGCCAAAACAGCCCTGCACCAGTTGCCGGAACGCATCGGCGCGGTGGCTCATCGCGTGTTTGCGTTCGGGGTCCATCTCGCCAAAGGTTTCCGTCTCGCCGTCGGGCAGGAAGATCGGATCAAACCCAAAGCCGTTCTCGCCCCGCATCGGCCACACGACCCGGCCTTCGACCCGTCCCTCGAAAACCTCGTCATGCCCATCGGGCCAGGCGAGGCAAAGCGTGCAGACGAAGGCCGCCTTGCGCGGCAAAGGTGCGTTCTTCTCGTCAAGCAGGGTCCAGACCTTCTCCATCGCCATCCCGAAATCTCGGCCTTGCGGGGTTTCGGCCCAATCGGCGGTATGAACGCCCGGCGCCCCGTCCAGCGCTGCAACCATGATCCCGCTGTCATCGGACAAGGCCGGCAACCCGGTCGCCCGAGCAGCGAAATGTGCCTTGATCCGGGCGTTCCCGACAAATGTGTCCTCGGTCTCGTCCGGCTCGTCGAGCCCATGCGCCGACGCCGCGCTCACCTTGATGCCAAACGGCTCTAACAAGGCCGAAATCTCGCGTCTCTTGCCTTCGTTATGCGTCGCGATCACAAGGTCGGCGCCGTCGAACCTACGCACTGGCCGCCGCCTTCTGAATTGCGGTCAACTCACCGACGCCGCTCGTGGCCAGCTCCATCAGGTTATCCATCTGATCGCGCGTGAATGTCGCGCCCTCGGCGCTCATCTGCACCTCGATCAACCGCCCATTGCCCAGCATCACGAAATTGCCGTCCACGCCGGCCTCGCTGTCCTCGGGATAGTCGAGGTCAAGCACTGGCTGCCCTGCATAAACGCCGCAGGACACCGCTGCCACCGGCTCGATCAACGGGTTCGAAATCACATCGCCCGCCTTCATCAGCTTGTTGACCGCCAGTCGCAGCGCGACCCAGCCGCCGGTGATCGCCGCGCAGCGCGTGCCGCCATCGGCCTGGATCACGTCGCAATCCACCGTTATCTGCCGCTCGCCCAACGCCACGCGATCGACCCCGGCCCGCAGCGACCGCCCGATCAGGCGCTGGATCTCGACCGTCCGACCACCCTGCTTGCCGGCCGTCGCCTCACGCCGCATCCGACTGGTGGTCGAGCGCGGCAACATCCCGTATTCCGCCGTCACCCAGCCCAGCCCGGTGCCCTTCACGAACGGCGGCACACGATCCTCGATCGTGGCGGTGCAAAGGACATGGGTGTCGCCCACGCGGATCATGCACGACCCTTCCGCATGTTTTGTCACCCCGGTCTCGATTGAAACCGGGCGCATTTCACTTAAGTCTCTACCAGAGGGCCGCATGATCATTCCTTTCAACAACTGGCCACGGGATACAGGTGGCCCGACACCAAGCGCAACCCCGATTGACCTTTCCCGACCCGACACCTTAAATGCACGACGCCCTGATCGGATCGACACCATGAAAGACAGCAGCAAGCTTCTCGAAGAACTCAACGCCCGCTCGCGCGAGGTGTTTCGCCGTGTCGTCGAATCCTATCTCGAAACCGGCGATCCCGTGGGGTCGCGCACGCTCACCCGCACGATGAACGAAAAGGTCAGCGCGGCAACCATCCGCAACGTGATGCAGGATCTCGAATTCCTCGGCCTGCTCGATAGCCCGCATGTCTCGGCCGGCCGCATTCCCACCCAGACTGGGTTGCGCATGTTCGTGGACGGTCTGCTCGAAGTCGCCGATCTTCAGAACGACGACCGCCAGAAACTCGACGAAACGCTGGGCAGCAACTCGGGTGACGTGAACGTGATGCTCGACCGGATCGGCTCGGCGCTCTCCGGGGTGACGCGCGGCGCCTCGCTCGTTCTGGCGCCGAAGACCGAGGCGCCGATCAAGCATATCGAGTTTGTCTCCCTCGCCCACGACCGCGCGCTCGTGGTTCTGGTCTATGCCGACGGCCATGTCGAGAACCGCATTTTCAACCCGCCCCCCGGCGTCACCCCCAGCGCCATGCGCGAGGCCGCGAACTTCCTCAACGCCATGATCGAGGGGCGCACCCTCTCCGAGGTCAACACCGTGATGCGCGCCGAGATCGAATCGCGGCGCCGCGAGATCGACACCCTGGCGCATGATCTGGTCGAAAGCGGGCTTGCCGTCTGGGACGGGCATGGCGAGATCAACGAACGCCTGATCGTGCGCGGCCGTTCCCATCTTCTCTCGGGGAGTGAAGAGGAAGAGGGCCTCGATCGGATCAGGTCACTGTTTGACGACCTGGAGCGCAAGCGCGATATCGCCGAATTCCTCGAACTGGCCGAAGAGGGCGAGGGCGTGCGCATTTTTATTGGCTCCGAGAACAAACTTTTCTCACTTTCGGGTTCCTCTTTGGTGGTGTCACCATATATGAACGCTGATCGTAAGATCATCGGAGCGGTAGGCGTCATAGGCCCCACGCGCCTCAACTACGGGCGCATCGTTCCGATCGTCGACTATACGGCACAACTGGTCGGACGTCTGATTTCCGACCGAACGCAGAGGTGAGTAGATACATGGCAGAGCGCAAGGAAGACGAGTTTCTCGACGACATCACAGACGCCGAGACCGAAGAGCTGGCCGAGGGCATGGAAGAAATCGGCCCGCTCGAGGCCGAACTTGACGCCCTGCGGGCCGAGCGCGATGCGCTTCAGGACAAATTCATGCGCGCGCTGGCCGATGCCGAAAACGCCCGCAAGCGCGGCGACAAGATGCGCCGCGACGCCGAACAATACGGCGGCTCCAAACTCGCCCGCGACATGCTTCCCGTCTATGACAACATGAAACGCGCACTCGAAGCGATCACCGAGGACCAGCGCGAGATGTCGGCCGCCCTCATCGAAGGCATCGAACTCACGATGCGCGAACTTCTCAATGTGTTCGCCAAACACGGGATCACGGTGATTTCGCCGAAGGTCGGCGACCGCTTTGACCCCCAGGTGCACGAGGCCATGTTCGAGGCCCCGGTGCCGGGCACCAAGGCGGGCGACATCATCCAGGTTTCCACCGAAGGGTTCATGTTGCACGACCGGCTGCTGCGCCCCGCACAGGTCGGTGTGTCCTCCGCCCCCAAGGGCTGATCATCGCGCGATTCGCGGCCGTCCCGTCGCTTCAACGGTGATCTCGGCCTCGATGAACGCGTCCCGCCCCTCCACCTGGCTGTGCCGGACGTCCCTCGACCGGCGCATTTCGATGTCATCCGTTCCCGCCGCATCGGCATCCGCCCGCACCTGGATGACAAGCTCGTCTTCAAGGGCTGTCATCGCCGCCTCGGCGGTGCCGAAATCCTTCGGCCCCAGCGCGCCATGTGTGCGGAATCGCCCCTCCGCGGGGCAGGTCACAATTCCCGAGCGCCGCACCCTGACCCGCCCGACGACGGCCCCGATCGCATTGGCCACGCCGCCATCCCCAGGCAGGACCATCTCGCAACCCAGGCGCTGGCCAACCGCCGGATAATAGCTGCGCGCCGACGCCCCCAGACCGATCACCGGAATATTCAGCCCGGTTTCGACCCGCAACAACCCCCGATGCTGCTCCAACCCCTTTTGCATCAGGACATGCCGCGCAAGGTGCTCATGGCCCGGACCGAACCCCTCGTCATTCGCAAGACAAGTCTCTAACAAGGCCCAGATCGTCTCTTGCGTCAATTGATCGACGATCATGCGGGCCATCGGACCCGGCCCGGCTGCCAATGCCTCACCCGCCCCTGTCCGCCTGCGTGCCAACAGACCAAGGCCCAGGCGCGCCGCCTGTCCATCCCATGCGCTCAGTAGACCCAGTTCATGACAGGCATCCGACGGGGTTACCCCGGCTAACTGGATGATCCCGCGATCCCGCAGCCGCGCCAGCGCCTGTCGCTCGATCCGCGTGCGCAACACTGCGCCGACCGGATGGACCCCCGTGATCCGCGCCAGAACCTCGCTTTCGCGTAGCGAAAGCCCGTGAACCTCCGCTCCCGCGACCCGGCGCAGAAACATTCCGTCGAATTCACCCGGCGTGACCGCACGGCGTTGCTCTTCGAGTATCGGCAGGACCACGTTCGGCGCTTCCATTGCCAAAAGGCTGATCGGCACAACGCGCCTTGGCCCCAGTTCCACGCCCGCCTGCAACCCCTCGCGGGCAAATCGCACCTCGCTGTCACCCCCCAACCCGGTTGTGCGCATGGCCACGGCTTCGACCATGGTTCGAAACACGCCCACCTGGGCCCCGTCCGGATCGATTTCCGGCTTGCCGTCGCGCAACAGGGCCACATCCGTGGTCGTCCCCCCGATATCCGACACCAGCGCGTCGCGCACCCCGGTCAGCCACGCCGCTCCCACGATCGACGCCGCCGGCCCGCTCAGGATCGTCTCGATCGGCTTTTCCCGTGCCATCGCCGCGGAAATGAGCGCACCATCCCCCCGCACCACCATCAGCGGAGCATCAATGCCCATTTCGCCCAGCTTCGCCTCGGCCCGTGCGATCAGCCGCGTGATCATCCCGATCAGCCGCGCGTTCAACACAGCCGTCAGCGCCCGTTTCGGCCCGTTCAGTCGGGCGGACAGATGATGCGAGCAGGACACCGGCTGGCCCGTGCGGTCCCGTATCATCTCTGCCGCTGCGGTCTCGTGCTCCGGGTTTCGGGTCGCGAACAGGCTCGCCACGGCAAAGCTCGAAACATCCGAAACAGTCTCTAACCATGCCGAAAGCGCTCCGAGGTCAAGCGCGGAACGTGCCACCCCCGCGTGGTCGTGCCCACCGTCCAGCATCAGTATCGGATCCCCGTTCAGCGCCTGGTCAAGCCCGCTGCGATCAGGATCGCCGCGGGAGAACCCGATATAGACCAACCCCACGCGCCCGCCCTGCCCCTCGACAAGCGCATTGGTCGCCAATGTCGTGGACAGCGCTGCCAGACCAACCTCGCCGGGCCGGGCGCCGGATGCGGCCAGAACCTCCGCCACCGCCTTGCCGATCCCTTCGGCCAGGTCGTGGCGCGTGGTCAACGCCTTCGCCCGCGCCACGACTTCGTGCTCGTCGCGGATCAGGACGGCATCGGTATAGGTGCCGCCCGTATCCACCCCCAGAAGAAGGCTCATCCGCGCAATCTCCCCAGGGCCCAGCGCGCCGCATCCGCCACCACCGGCTCTTCATCATCGACAAGCGCCTCCGCCACCGGGATCAATCCGGGATCAGCCGAGTTCCCGATGGCGTAGAGCACGTTCCTCACGAACCGACCGCGCCCGATCCGCTTGATCGGCGATCCGCTGAATTTCTCCCGGAATTGCGTATCGTCCAGCCGCGCCAGTTCCGCCAATGGCGGCGCGATCAAATCCGCGCGCGCATGGTATTTCACTTCGCGCGCCTCGGCCGCGAACTTGTTCCACGGACAAGCGGCCAGACAATCGTCGCAACCGTAGATCCGGTTGCCCAGCAATGGCCGCAACTCCTCGTCCACCGGCCCCTTGTGCTCGATGGTCAGATAGGAAATGCAGCGCCGCGCATCGATCCTGTAAGGCGCCGGAAACGCCCCGGTCGGACAGGCATCCAGACAGGCCCGGCACGACCCGCAATGGTCCACCTCGCGCCGGTCCGCGGGCAGGTCCAGCGTGGTAAAGATCGAGCCGATGAAAAACCAACTGCCCAACTCCCGGCTCACCAGGTTGGTATGCTTGCCCTGCCAGCCCAGCCCCGCCGCCTGACCAAGCGGTTTTTCCGGCACCGGCGCGGTATCGACGAAGACCTTCAATTCTCCCCCCGCCTCCTCGATCAACCACCGCGCCAGCCGCTTGAGCCGCTTCTTGACCACATCGTGATAATCCCGGTTGCGCGCATAGATCGACACTGTTCCCGCATGATCCGGCACCGGCTCGACCTCGCCGGCCCCGTAATTCTCGGCCAGAACGATCACCGACCGCGCCTCGGGCCAAAGTGCTGCCGGATCGCCCCGCCAATGCACCCGTTCGGCCAGCCACCCCATGCTGCCGTGATAGCCTTCGGCCAGGAACCCGTTCAGATCCCCCATCACATGCGGCACATCCCAGGGCCGACACACCCGCGCCGCCGCGAAACCTTCGGCGCAGGCCCGCTCCACCACCCGCGATTTCAGATCATCTTCCATGCTTCATCTTGCCGGAAATACTCTGGGGGTCTGGGGGCAACGCCCCCATTCAGAAATCCAGGTCGGCATAATGCGCCGGCGGCGGAAACCCGGGCACCTGATCGGCCAGAATCCCGCGAAACGCGGGCCGCGACTTGATCTTGGCATACCAGTCCTTGACTACCTCGCTCCGGTTCCAGTCCACATCCGAGATATAGTCCAGCGCCGACAGATGCGCGGCCGCCGCGAAATCCGCCAGTGTCATCACGTCCCCGGCGAGCCAGCGCCGCTGATCCAGAAGCCAGGCCATGTAGTCGAGGTGATACTTGATCCTCTGCGACCCGGTCTTGACGTTCTTTGAATCCGGATAGCCCTGTTTCATCACTTTCTTGTTGACCCGCTCATAGACCAGGTTCGCGGTCACTTCGCGATGGAACTTGTCATCGAACCACCCGACCAGTCGCCGCACCTCGAACCGCCCCACCGAATCCTTCGGCAACAGCGGAACGTCGGTCCGGGTCTCTTCGAGATATTCGCAGATCGCGGCGCTTTCCGACAAGGTCATGCCGTCGATCTTCAACACCGGCACCTTTCCGGCCGGGTTGCGGCGCAGGAAATCCGGGTCCTGTTCCCAATAGCGTTCCTCGATCAGCTCGCATTCGATCTTCTTTTCCGCAAGGCTCAGACGGACCTTGCGACAGAACGGGGAAAGCGGAACGTGATAGAGCGTGGCCATGGGTCATGTCTGGGTTGTGAAAGTCATACCCTCAATGCCGGTTTGCCGTGGGTTTTTCAATCCTCGAAACAGGCGGCGCGCCTGTCCTGGCGAATTGTCTCCGCCCCATCCATGATCCCCGCGGCCCGCCGCGCAAGCCGACGCGACGGATTGGCCGCCGAACGTGTCTTGGGGCTGGGCAGAACCGCCGCCAGCCGCGCCGCCTGAACCGGGCTCAGATTGGCGGGGGCCACGCCGAAATAATGCTGGGCCGCGGCGTCGACTCCGAACACCCCCTCGTCGAACTCCGCCACGTTGAGATAGACCTCGACGATTCGCCGCTTCGACCACATCGCTTCGACCACCGGCGTGATCACCGCCTCCAGCGCCTTGCGGGTCCAGTTGCGCCCCTGCCAGAGATAGACATTCTTCACCACCTGCTGGCTGATGGTCGAGGCCCCCCGCCCCGATCCTTCCTCAAGCGCAGTGCGGATCGCCTCCATGTCAAAGCCCCAATGCAGGCAGAAATTGGCATCCTCCGCCGCCACGACCGAGCGCGCCATCACCGGCGCAACCGCAGCAAGCGGCACCCAGATATGATCGACCGGCGCACCCAGCCGCCGCGCCTCGGCACGCATGTAAGGGGTCTGGCCCGGGTTCATCACCGAAAACCAACCGACTCCGCCCAGCACCACGACCACCAGGATCAGAACCAGCCGAAAAAGCCATTTGCGCAGCCACCGGTAGGGTGCAAGCACCCGATCGGCCCATGAGCCGCGTTTCGGGGATTTCCCGCTGGATTTCGCTTTGCGTGCCACGCCCCAGCTATAGGCGGAATCCTGGTCGAGAAAAAGCCGCATGCTGACAGGCACCCCGGCCCGATCCGGCCGCGTTCACTGCGAATGGATCAGTGCCGGGGCCCTGCATGAACAGGTTCTATTCTGCCAGAATAGCGCCTCTTTCCTCGCTCAGCGGATGCTCGATCTTGTCGAGCATTTCCTTGGGACAGACCTGAAGGAAATGACTCCGCTCGATATCCCAGTGTTGCAGGATATCGGCGGCCTTGCGGCTGCCGGTCTCGGCAAGGTGACGCTCGATCAACCTTTTGAGTTCCTGCTCCCAATGGGCCACCGTCACCGGGCATGTGACCAGCGTCTCCATGTTCATCAGCGTCTGCGCCTCGCCCTCCGGGTCGTAAAGATAGGCCATGCCGCCCGTCATCCCGGCCCCGAAATTGGCTCCGATGCTGCCCAGGATCACGGCAACCCCGCCGGTCATGTATTCACAGCCGTTGCTGCCACAGCCCTCGATCACCACCCGGGCGCCCGAATTGCGCACCGCGAACCGCTCGCCCGCGCGCCCCGCCGCAAAGAGATGCCCGGCCGTCGCACCATAAAGCACCGTGTTGCCGATGATCGTGTTCTCGCTCGCGACCAGCGGGCTCGCCATTGGCGGGCGCACCACGAGCAAACCGCCCGACAGCCCCTTGCCGACATAGTCGTTGGCATCGCCGCTCACCTCGATCTTGAGACCCGGCGCGGCGAACGCGCCAAGGCTTTGCCCGGCCGAACCGGTCAGCTTGACCGTCAAGTGATCGGGTTGCAGCGCGTTGCGCATCCCGAAATTGCGCACGATATGGCTGGAGACTCGCGTGCCCACCGTGCGGTGCGTGTTCTGCACCGCATAGGAAAGCTGCATCTTCTCGCCGTCCTCAAGGAACCGCTGCGCATCGCGCACGATCTCCGCATCCAGCGTATCGGGCACCTTGTTGCGCTCTTTCTCGCGGTCATAAACGATGTCCTTGGCCCCATCGACCGTGATCAGCAGCGGGTTGAGGTCGAGATCGTCAAGGTGATCCGCGCCACGGCTCACCTGACTCAGAAGGTCGGCACGCCCGATCACCTCGCCAAGGCTGCGCGCGCCGATGCTGGCCAGGATCTCGCGCACCTCCTGCGCATAGAAGGTGATCAGGTTCACCACCTTCTCCGCGCTGCCGGTGAATTTCGCGCGCAGGTCTTCATCCTGCGTGCAGACCCCGACCGGACAGGTGTTCGATTGGCACTGACGCACCATGATGCACCCCATCGAGATCAGCGCGGCGGTGCCGATACCGTATTCCTCCGCCCCCATCATCGCCGCCATCACGATATCGCGCCCGGTGCGCAGCCCGCCATCCGTGCGCAGCGTCACCCGCTCGCGCAGCTTGTTCATCGCCAGCACCTGATGCGCCTCGGTCAGGCCCATCTCCCATGGCAGGCCGGCATATTTGATCGAGGTGGCCGGGCTCGCCCCGGTGCCGCCATTATGCCCCGAGATCAGGATCACGTCGGCCTTGGCCTTGGCGACCCCGGCGGCAATCGTGCCCACGCCCGAGCTTGAGACAAGCTTGACCGTCACCTTGGCGCGCGGGTTGATCTGCTTGAGGTCATAGATCAACTGCGCAAGGTCTTCGATGCTGTAGATGTCGTGATGCGGCGGCGGGCTGATCAGCGTGACACCCTTGGTCGAATGCCGCAGCCGCGCGATGAGGTCGGTGACCTTCATCCCCGGAAGCTGCCCGCCCTCGCCGGGCTTGGCGCCCTGGGCCACCTTGATTTCCAGTTCCTCGCACTGGTTGAGGTATTCCGCCGTCACGCCGAACCGCCCCGAAGCCACCTGCTTGATCTTGGCGCTGGGGTTGTCGCCATTGGGTTCGGGCACGAAATGCGCCGGGTCTTCGCCGCCCTCACCCGAATCCGATTTTGCGCCGATCCGGTTCATCGCCACGTTCAGGGTCTTGTGCGCCTCGGGGCTGAGCGCGCCAAGGCTCATCCCCGGCGTGACGAACCGTTTGCGGATCGCGGTGATGCTCTCGACCTCCTCGATCGGCAGGGGGTTGCCCAGCGGCTTGATCGCCAGCAGATCGCGCAAATGGATCGGCGGGTTGGCCTGCATCGCCTTGGAATACTGCTTCCACAGCTCATAGGACGCCTTGTTGCAGGCCATCTGCATCAGGTGCATCGTCTGCGCCCCCCAGGCATGGGTCTCGCCGGTCTTGCGCGCCTTGTAAAAGCCGCCAATGGGCAGAACGTCCCGCCCCCCATGCCAGCCCTGCCGGTGAATCTCCTCGATCTTGCGCTGGATGCCCGACACCCCGATGCCGCTGATCCGGCTGATCATGCCGGGGAAATACTCGGCGCACATCGCCCGGCTCAGCCCCACGGCCTCGAAATTGAGACCGCCCCGATAGGACGAGATCACGCTGATCCCCATCTTGGCCATGATCTTCAACAGCCCCTGGTCGATCGCCTCGCGATAGCGCGCGACATTCTCGCTCAGGCTGCCGTCAAGCAGGCCCCGCGCGATCCGGTCGGCCATCGAATCCTCGGCGAGGTAGGGGTTCACCACCGTCGCGCCCGCGCTCACCAGCACGGCGAAATAATGCGGGTCGATGCATTCGGCGGACCGCACGTTGAGCGAACAGAAGGTCCGCAAACCCTTGGCCGTCAGGCCGGAATGCACCGCGCTCGTGGCCAGGATCATCGGCATCGGCACGCGGTCCGGCCCCTGATGCTCGTCGGTCAGAACCAGGTGCCCGGCACCACTGCGCACCGCGTCCTCGGCCTCGGCCCGGATACGCGCCAGCGCGTCGCGCAGCGCGGTCTCGCCGCCGCCGGCCGGAAAACAGCAGTCGATCGCGACCAGATCGGCGTTGAACAGCCTGGTCAGTTCGTCCCATTGCGCGTTGCCCACGAATGGACTCTCCAGCACGACGATCTCGGTCTGCGCGCTGCTCTCGTCCAGCACGTTCTTGAGGTTCCCGAACCGGGTCTTGAGGCTCATCACCCGGAATTCCCGCAAGCTGTCGATCGGCGGGTTCGTCACCTGGCTGAAATTCTGGCGAAAGAAATGCGACAGCGGCCGGTATTTCATCGACAGGACCGCGCTGGGCGTGTCGTCGCCCATGCTGCCCAGCGCCTCTTTCCCGTCCTCGGCCATCGGTGCCAGGATCTGTTCCAGCTCTTCCAGCGTATAGCCCGCCGCAATCTGCCGCTTGCGCAGTTCCTCACCGGCAAAAAGCGGCTTTTCCTCGACCGCGGCCAACCGCTCGTCCAGCTCGGTGATCTTGCCGACCCATTCGCCAAAGGGCTGTGCCGCGGCCAGCTTGTCCTTGATCTCGGTATCGTGGAAAAGCTTGCCTTCCTTCATGTCCACGGCCAGCAACTGACCGGGGCCAAGCGCGCCCTTTTCCACCACGCGCGATTCGTCCACCGGCACCATGCCCGCCTCGGACCCGGCGATCAGCATGCCCTCGCCGGTGACCACATAACGCATCGGTCGCAGCCCGTTCCGGTCCAGCCCGGCACAGACCCAGCGCCCATCCGTCATGGCCAGCGCCGCCGGCCCGTCCCACGGCTCCATCACGCTGTTGCAATAGGAATACATGTCCATCCACGATTGCGGCAGTTCCACCGCCTGCTTGGACCAGGATTCCGGCACCAGCATCGTCTTGGCCATCGGCGCGTTGCGCCCGGCCCGCACCAAGACCTCGAACACCGCGTCAAGCGCCGCCGAGTCCGACGATCCGTTCTGGATGATCGGCTTGATATCCTCGGCCAGCTCGCCAAAGGTCGAAGACGCCATGCGGATTTCATGGCTCTTCATCCAGTTGACATTGCCCTTGAGCGTGTTGATCTCACCATTATGCGCCAGCATGCGGAACGGCTGGGCCAGCCACCATTGCGGAAAGGTGTTGGTGCTGTAACGCTGGTGATAGAGCGCATAGGCGCTCTCGAACCGCTCGTCCTGCAGATCGGGATAGAACTCGGCCACCTGTTCGGCCAGCATCATGCCCTTGTAGATGATCGACCGGCACGACAGCGAACAGATATAGAGCCCCTGAACCCCGGCCGCCGCCACCGCCTTCTCGATCCGGCGGCGCACCACGTAAAGCTCGCGCTCGAACGTGTCCTGATCCACGCCCTTGGTGTTCGAGATGATGATCTGTTCGATCTCGGGCCGGGTCGCGTTGGCCTTTTCGCCAAGGCATTCCACCTCGACCGGCACATGCCGCCAGCCATAGATGTAATAGCCCATGCGCAGCACTTCGGTTTCCACGATGGTCCGGCAGGTCTCCTGCGCGCCGAAATCCGTGCGCGGCAGGAACACCTGCCCCACGGCGATCAACTCGTCCTTGCGCGGCTCATGCCCGGTGCGGCGGATCTGGTCGTAAAAGAACGGCACCGGGATCTGCAGGTGAATCCCCGCGCCGTCGCCGGTCTTGCCATCCGCATCCACCGCGCCCCGGTGCCACACTGCCTTGAGCGCGGCAATCCCGGCCTCGACGACGCGGCGTGAGGGTTTGCCGTCCAGATTGACCACGAGTCCGACACCGCAGGACGAATGCTCGTCCTCATGGGCATACATCCCATGCGTGGCCATGTGATCGCGCAGCGCCTTTTGTTCGTCGGCCCAGTTCTCGGCCCGGATCTCAAGGTCTTTCATTTCGCCACCTCCGTTTCGGGCGCTGTCGCCCCGGTGTTCCGTATCAACGGTTTCTTCATCCGATACGTCAGCATGGCTGACACGTTAACGTTCTCCGGCGTTTTACCCGGCAGCCGGGCAGCAGCCGGGCGGTGCACGCATGTCACCCCCCGGTTTTTCACTCCGCGGCCATTTCCTTAACGCCGTTCAGGCGCGACAGGATCGCATCGGCACAGTCGCGCCCGTCGCGGATCGCCCAGACCACAAGGCTCGCGCCGCGCACGATGTCGCCAACCGCGTAAACGCCCTCCAACTCGGTTTCGCCACTGCCAAACCGCGCCTTCACAGTGCCCCATCCGGTCACGGTCAGTTCCGGCTGTTCCCACAGCGCGGGCAGGTCCTCGGGCTCGAACCCCAGCGCCTTGATCACCAGATCGGCGCTTTCGGTGTAATCCGCGCCCTCGATCACTTCGGGGCTTTGCCGCCCGGTCGCGTCCGGCGTGCCAAGGCGCATCTTCTGGATCATCACGCCGCTGACCGGATCGCCCTTGAACCCTTTCGGCGCGGCCAGCCACTCGAAAATCACGCCTTCTTCCTCGGCATTCTTCACCTCGCGCTGGCTGCCCGGCATGTTGGCCCGGTCCCGCCGATACAGGCATTTCACGCTCTCCGCGCCCTGCCGCACGGCGGTACGCACGCAATCCATCGCCGTGTCGCCGCCGCCGATCACGATCACCTTCTTGCCCTCGGCGTTCAACTCGCCGCTGTCGAAATCCGGCACGCTGTCGCCAAAGCCCAGACGGTTCGACGCGGTCAGGTAATCAATCGCCCGCACGATGCCCCTGGCCCCGGATCCCGGCCCCGGCAATTCGCGGCTCTTGTAGACGCCTGTCGCGATGATCACCGCATCATGTGTGTCGCGGATCTCCTGAAACGAGATGTCGTCGCCCACATTGCAGTTGAGCTGGAACTGAACACCGCCCTGCTCAAGCTGCTCCATCCGGCGCATCACCACGTCCTTCTCCAGCTTGAACCCCGGAATCCCATAGGTCATCAGCCCGCCACCCCGGTCATAGCGATCATAGACCGTCACCTGCACACCGGCCCGGCGCAGGTGGTCGGCAGCGGCCAGCCCCCCGGGCCCCGCACCGATGATGCCCACGCTTTCAGGGCGTTCGGCGGCCGGGGCAATGGGCTGCACCCAGCCCTCGTCCCAGGCGGTGTCGGTGATGTATTTCTCGACCGCGCCGATCGTCACCGTGCCATGGCCCGATTGCTCGATCACGCAATTGCCCTCGCACAGCCGATCCTGCGGGCAGATACGGCCACAGATCTCGGGGAAGGTGTTGGTCGCCTGGCTCAGCTCATAGGCCTCGCGCAGCCGCCCCTCGGCGGTCATGCGCAGCCAGTCGGGAATGTTGTTGTGCAGCGGGCAATGGGTCTGGCAATAGGGCACGCCGCATTGGCTGCACCGCCCGGCCTGCTCCCTGGCCTTCTCATCCGCGTACTCGGCATAAATCTCGTGGAAATCCCTGTTGCGCAGATTGGGCACACGCTTTTCGGGCATGTCCCGCCCGACGGACACGAATTTCAGCATCGGTTGCTTTGCCACGGCGATCATCTCCGCAAGTTTTTCCAGTGACCTGCTGATTAATGCATCGCGCGGAGAAAGAAAAGGCAGCAGTGCTGACATAAATAGACGCATTTCAGCACGCAACAAATCAAATCCTGAAAAATATGCCCTTTTTGGGTCCGTAACGGACCTAACTGTTGCCTTTCCCTTTGCATGGCCCCCCATTATAGCTGGCAAGAAAGACGCCAAGGCCGAGCATATGCCCCTCTTTCACCTGATTCTCGTGGCCCTGATTCAGGGCATCACCGAATTCTTGCCGGTCTCGTCCTCGGGCCATCTCATCCTCTTGCCGCAACTGACCGGCATGGACGACCAGGGTCAGGTGATCGACGTCGCGGTGCATGTGGGCACGCTCTTTGCCGTGGTCCTGTTTTTCTGGCGCGACGTGCGGCTCGGGGTCGCGGGCATCCCGCGCATGCTCACCGGCCGGATCGACACGCCCGGCGCGCGGCTCGCCTTCCTGCTTCTGATCGCCACCATCCCGGCCATCCTGCTGGGCCTCGGTTTCAAGCTGACCGGCCTCAGCGACGCCATGCGCTCGATGACCGTGATCGGCTGGACCATGCTGCTTTTCGGGCTTTTCCTGTGGTGGGCCGACCAGACCGGCGCGACCACGAAAACCGATGCCGACTGGACCATGACCGACGCCATCAAGATGGGCCTCTGGCAGGCCGTCGCGCTGATCCCCGGCACCTCGCGCTCAGGCATCTGCATCACGGCCGGGCGCATGCTGGGCTATGCCCGTCACGACGCGGCCAAACTCTCCATGCTGATGTCGATCCCCACGATCTTCGCCTCCGGCGCGCTGCTCGGCATCGAGGTCGTCAGCACCGCCAACATGGCCGCCGCCCGCGACGGCGCCATCGCCGCCGTTTTCGCATTCGTCGCGGCCCTGCTCGCGCTCGGCTTCATGATGCGCCTGCTGCGCAGCACCAGTTTCACACCTTACGTGATCTATCGCGTGCTGCTCGGGATCGTCCTTCTGACCCTCGCCTATTCGGCCTAAACCTTGAGGTTCTTGGCGGAATCGCGGATCGCGTCATACTGGCCCGACGGGCGGAACCGCCACAGGTAGCTCTCGATGATCACCTCGACCGCGACCGGCTCGATCCCCAGATCGGCAAAGTCTCTGGCACCCTTGGAGACCACGTTGTCATTGCCCAGTTGCCGGACCTGGTCACGGGTCAGGATGCCATTGCCGATCAACCCGAGGCTGGCAATCTCGACCATGTCGAACCCCCAAGCCATCAGCCGCCCGATCCACATCGGCAGATCCATCACCAGCCGCCGCTTATGAATCGTCTCAAGCATTACCTTGACCCAGCCGCGCAGACTCTTGACCTCGGGCCCGCCCAGCTCGAACACGCCCTCGGCCTTGCCCTCCACACCCAACACGGCCGCTTGCGCGAGGTCACCGACATAGACCGGCTGGAACTTCGTCTCGACCCCGAACAGCGGCAGGATCGGGCCAAAGCGGCTCATCCCGGCAAAGCGGTTGAAGAACCCGTCCTCGGGACCGAACACCACCGACGGGCGCAGGATCATCGCACCGGGCATGTGGCGCAGAACACCCTCTTCACCGGCCCGCTTGGTGCGGGCATAATCGCTCTTCCGGTCGCGATCGACGCCCAGCGCCGAGATATGCACCATCCGCCCGATGCCCTGCTCTGCCGCGATGCGCGCGATCCGCTCGGCCCCGTCGACCTGAACCGCGTCGAAATTGTTGCGCCCCCGCGCCGCGAACGTGCCGACACAGTTCACCACCGCATCCGAACCCTGCATCACGGCGGTCACGCTGGCATCGTCGCGAATGTTGCAAAACACCGGCTCGACCTGACCGGGCACGCCATAGGGTTTGACGAACATCGCCTCGTTGGGCCGCCGCACGGCGACGCGCACCCGCCAGCCCCTCGCGGCCAGTTGCTGGACGATATACCGCCCGACGAACCCCGACCCTCCATAGATGGTGACAAGCTTCGACATGGCGCCCTCCGGTCTTGCAAGATGTCGGTTTTTCCTACCGTCCGGCGGCTTGCGGGACAAGGCAAAACGGAGCGGGCCGGTTATACAGGAAAACCGATTGACACTATTCGGGCCGCGGTCTACACGCCTGCTTCACGACACCTGCCCAGGTGGCGGAATTGGTAGACGCGCTAGCTTCAGGTGCTAGTGTCTGTAAGGACGTGGAGGTTCGAGTCCTCTCCTGGGCACCATTTCCCCCGAATCCTGTCCCGACCCGACATTGCCTCGAGCGGGTGACCTGCGCCGCGCCGCGCAATATAGTCGCGCCGACTCGCACAGGAGGCGGACCCATGCCAGAGACCAGATTCATCAGCGACATGTTCCGCCGCCTCGCCGGATCGGGCCTCGGCGTACTTGGCCGGGGACGCGAAAGCCAGGATCCGGTCGATATGTGCCATTCCCTGCTCGGCACCCGCAGCGAGGTGTCGGGCCTCGTGCTCGCGCAGCACATTCTCAACCGGCTGGAACAGGCCACGCCAGACGACCGGCGCGCCGCCTTTGCCCGGATTGCCGCCGAATTCGGACCCGACGAAACCCGGCTTCAACATGCGCTGGCCACCTATGTTCCCGGCGATGTCGCAGCGGCCCGGAGGCTGCATTTCGCCGCCGAACCCCGCTCACAGGAACTCATCCGCGCCTTCAACCGCGTGCCCGGCGCCACCGCAAGGCTGGTGCGGCTGCGGGCCGAACTGCTGCGCGACACAGGCTCCGACGCGGCCCTGGCCAGCCTCGATCAGGATTTCAGCCATCTCTTCGCCTCGTGGTTCACCCGTGGCTTTCTCGAACTGCGCCAGATCGACTGGCGCACGCCCGCGAACGTGCTGGAAAACATCATCACCTACGAGGCAGTGCACGAGATTCGCGGCTGGGACGATCTGCGCCAGCGCGTCGGCGATCCCGATCGGCGGCTTTTTGCCTTTTTCCACCCCGCCATGCCCGACGATCCGCTGATCTTTGTCGAAATCGCGCTGACCCGTGACATCCCCAAGGCCATCGGCCCGATCCTCAACCCCGACCGCGAGCGCATTTCACCGGAAAAGGCCCGGGTCGCGGTGTTCTATTCAATCTCGAATTGCCATGTCGGGTTGCGCGGTATTTCCTTCGGCAATTTCCTGATCAAGCAGGTGGTCGAGGAATTACGCCGCGACATGGAGCAGCTCTCGACATTTGTCACCCTGTCGCCGGTGCCGGGCCTGCGCCGCTGGGTGGAGGACGAGATGCAGGCCAAGGACGGGATCCTGCCCAAACGCCTGCGCAAGGTGCTGTCGGCACAGGACGATGAAACGCCCCCCGATGCGACGACCCTGCGCGAGGTGACGGCGCTCTATCTCACCCGTGCCCGCCGGCCAAGCGGTGGCGCGCTCGACCCGGTGGCGCATTTCCACCTCGGCAACGGCGCGATCCTCGCCCATGCCCATGCCGACGCCGATCCCGGCCCGCGTGGCATGGCAAACTCATGGGGGGCGATGGTCAACTATCTCTACGACGACAGCCGGATCGAGACCAACCACCAAGCCTATGCCAACACCGCCGAAATTGCCCAGTCTTCCGAGATTCGCAGCCTCGCGTCGCAGGCCGCCAAAGGCTGAGCGCCGCCCCGAACTCGCCCCTTGATCTCTCACGGGTCAGCCCTGATAAGACCGCAAAGGCCTGATACGGCCACAGATCACAGCCAGAGGCGCACCCCAAATGGCCAACCATCTCTACAAGGGCGACCTTCCCGACGGGCTTGATCTCGGGCCGGTCGTCGCGATCGACTGCGAAACCATGGGGCTCAACCCCCATCGCGACCGGCTTTGCCTGGTGCAGATGTCGGGCGGTGACGGCGACGCCCATCTCGTGCAGATCATGAAGGGACAGGCGCAGGCGCCCAACCTGACCGCGATGCTGGCCAACCCGGATGTGCTCAAGATGTTTCATTTCGGGCGCTTCGACATTGCCGTCCTGCTGCACACATTCGGCGTGATGACCGCGCCGGTCTATTGCACCAAGATCGCCTCGAAACTGGTGCGCACCTATACCGACCGCCACGGGCTCAAGTTCCTGTTGCAGGAATTGCTCGGCGTCGACATCTCCAAGCAACAGCAGATGTCGGATTGGGGCGCCGAGGAGCTGAGCGAGGCGCAGCTCGATTACGCCGCTTCGGATGTGCTCTATCTCCACGCCCTGCGCGACAAGCTCGATGAGCGGCTCGCCCGCGAAGGCCGCACCGGGATCGCGCAGGCATGTTTCCGCTTCCTGCCCACCCGCGCCGAACTTGATCTGGCGGGCTGGCCGGAAACGGATATCTTTGCCCATACATGAGTGACCACGAAACATTCCTCGCAACCGCGCGGCGCGTGATTCGCACCGAGGCCGACGCGCTGACCATGCTGGCCGATGGGCTGGGCGACGGGTTTTCCGCCGCGATTGATCTCATGCTCGGCGTCCGCGGCCGGGTGATCGTCTCGGGCATGGGCAAATCCGGCCATATCGCGCGCAAGATCGCGGCGACGCTGGCCAGCACCGGCACGCCCGCGCAATTCGTCCACCCCGCCGAGGCCAGCCATGGCGATCTCGGCATGATGGTGCAGGGCGACGTGGTGCTGATGCTCTCGAACTCGGGTGAAACGCCGGAACTGGCCGACATGATCGCCTATACCCGCCGCTTCTCGATCCCGATGATCGGCGTCGCCTCAAGGGCGCAATCGACACTCCTGAAACAGGCCGATGTGGCGATTGTCCTGCCCCCGGCGGACGAGGCTTGCGGCAACGGCATCGTGCCCACCGCCACCACCACCATGACCCTTGCGCTGGGCGATGCGCTGGCCATCGCGCTGATGGAGCATCGCGCCTTCACCCCCGAGCATTTCCGCGAGTTTCACCCCGGCGGCAAGCTCGGCGCGCGGCTCAGCCGGGTGCGCGACCTGATGCACACGGGCGCCGCCCTGCCGCTGGTCACGGGCGAAACCCCGATGTCCGACGCGCTTCTCGAAATCAGCAGCAAGGGCTTTGGCGTGGTCGGCGTCACCGGCGCCGGCGGCATGCTCGACGGGATCATCACCGATGGTGACCTGCGCCGCCACATGGCCGGGCTTCTCGATCACAAGGCCGGTGACGTGATGACCTCCACCCCCCGCACCATCGCCCCCGAGGCGCTGGCCGAAGAGGCGGTCGCACAGATGAACGCGGCCAAGATCACCTGTCTTTTCGTCACCGAAGCAGGCAATGGCGGGCGGCCCCTCGGGCTGATCCATGTCCATGACTGCCTGCGGATCGGGCTGGGCTGAGATGTCGGCACGGGGCGATTTCTATTCGCGCCTCGTCGCGTGGCTCAAGATCCTGCTGCCGCTTGCCGCGCTGGGCATTCTCTCCACGCTGTTCCTTCTGTCGCGCAACATCGACCCGGCGACCACGATCCCTTTCACCACCATCGATCTGCGCGAACGGGCCCGCGACGAACGGGTCACCGCGCCCGAATTCGCCGGCGCCACGGAAAACGGCGACCTGATCCTGTTCCGCTCGACCTCGGCCTGGCCTGATCCCGAGAACCCGTCGCGCGGTCTTGCCGATACGCTCTCCGCCCGCATCACCCTCGCCAGCGGCGCGGTGATCACCTTCACCGCTCAGGAAGGGATCGTCGATCAACGCGATGACCGGGCCGAGTTGATCGGCGATGTCGTGGTGACCAGTTCCACAGGCTATTCCGTCACCACCGATCACCTGATCTCCGGCATGCGCAGCGTCCACGCCGAAACTCCCGGCCCGGTCGCGGGAGACGGGCCTACAGGGCGTTTTACCGCCGGGCGCATGGTTCTGACCACCGATGAGAATGGCGAAAATGCAAGGCTGCTCTTCACCGATGGCATCAAGCTGGTATATGATCCCCCGGATACCAAGGAATAATCCAGTGAAAAAACCAGTCTTGCGCTCCCTCGCCGTCGCCCTGTGCCTCGCCCTCCTGCCTGTGACCATGGCCGCACAGGGGGCCCAGATCGCCTTTGGCGATGTCGAACAGGACCCCTCCCAACCGGTCGAGGTCACCGCCGAGACGCTTTCGGTCGATCAGGATGACGGCACCGCGATCTTTACCGGCGACGTGTTGATCGTGCAGGGCGAGATGCGCCTCTCCGCCCCCCGGGTCGAGGTGTTCTACGATCAGGCCGGAAGCCGTATCCAGCGGCTCAAGGCGTCGGGTGGCGTCACGCTGGTCTCGGGCGAGGATTCTGCCGAAGCCGCCACTGCCGATTACGCGGTCGAAAGCGGCACGATCTTCATGCAGGGCGACGTGCTGCTGGTGCAGGGTCAATCGGCAATCACCGCCGACCGGATGACCGTCGATACCCGCGATGGCACCGCCCGGATGGAGGGCCGCGTCAGAACCGTGCTGCAATCCAATGAGTGACGGATCCGCGAAACCCGGCCTCACGCTCACCGAGGGAAGCTCGGGCCTGCGCATTCGAAACCTGCGCAAAAGCTACAAGAAACGCGTTGTCATCCGCGATGTCACCATGGATCTGCAACGCGGCGAGGTGGTCGGCCTGCTCGGTCCCAACGGGTCGGGCAAGACGACCTGTTTCTATGCGATCTGCGGGCTGATCTTTCCCGAGGGTGGGCAGGTGCTGGTCGACGGGCGCGACGTGACCGGCCTGCCGATGTATCGCCGCGCGAAACTGGGCATCGGTTACCTGCCGCAGGAAATGTCGATCTTTCGCGGCATGAGCGTCGAGGACAACATCCTCTCGGTGCTCGAAATCTCGGAATCCGACCGCCACAAGCGCCGCGAACGGCTCGAAGAGCTGCTGTCGGATTTTTCCATCGAACATCTGCGCCGCGCCCCCGCGCTGGCCCTTTCGGGCGGTGAGCGCCGCCGCGTCGAAATCGCCCGCTGCCTTGCGGCCAACCCCAACTACCTCCTGCTCGACGAACCCTTCGCCGGGGTCGACCCGATCAGCGTGAACGACATCCGCCACCTGGTCGCCGATCTCAGGAAACGCGGCATCGGTGTGCTGATTACCGATCATAATGTGCGCGAAACCCTCGAAATCGTCGACCGCGCCTATATCCTGCACGATGGCAAGGTCCTGATGTCAGGCAGCCCCGCCGACGTGGTGGAAAACGAGAATGTGCGCCGCGTCTACCTGGGTGAGAACTTTCGAATCTCCTGACGGTAAACCTGTCGCGATGCGCACCGGATTTGATTGACTTGCCCGCTTTGATTGCTTCAGAATAATTTCATGACAGCCGTGGATATTGACCCGCCCCGCGTTTTGACCTGCATGTCAGGGGACAATGGCGAACAGGAATCCCGGCAGTCATGTTTCAGCATTCGGGAAAAATAACAGCCGTGGCAAAGCCCCGGAAAATGCCCGAATTGTCACGCAAAGGAGACAAGATGCGCTATCAGATCAGCGGAAAACACATCGACATCGGCACCGCGCTGCAAACCCATGTTCAGGAAGAACTTGGCGCGGTGATCAGCAAATATGCCGAACGCCCCACCGATGCGAACATCATCTTTTCCAAAAGCGCGCACGAGTTTGTCTGCGAAGCCCTCGTGCATCTCTCGACCGGGCTGACCGCCTCGGCCAAGGCCCATGCCAATGAAATCTATTCCGCTTTCGACGCTTGCGCGGGCAAGATGGAAAAGCAGTTGCGCCGCTACAAGCGTCGGTTGAAAGATCACCACCGCGACCGCGGTGAACCGGTTGAACTCATGCAGGCGTCCTCGTATATCCTCGCCTCAGATCACGAAGACGAGGATTCGGAGCCCGAGAACCTTCAACCCATCATCGTGGCCGAGATGGAAACCAGCATTCCATCCCTCTCCGTCGGAGAGGCGGTCATGCATATGGAACTCGCGGGCGCCCCGGTTCTTGTCTTCCGCAAAGAGGGTAAAGACGGGCTGAACGTCGTATATCGCCGCGATGACGGCAATATCGGCTGGATCGACCCGCAAAACTGAGGCAACCGGGTCGCACCGCGTCCCGCATTGTCGGAGCGACAGAGACAGATATGGAACTTTCCAAGATCCTCAAGGTGGAGGCGGTCAAGGTCATCTCGACCGCCTCGAGCAAGAAGCGCCTGCTTCATGAAATGGGCGAGATCGCGAATGCGGTCTATGGCATCAACACCACCCGCGCGGTGGATGCCTTGCTCGAACGCGAGAGCCTCGGTCCGACCGGGGTCGGCCATGGCGTCGCCCTGCCACATGCCCGCATCGAAGATGTCGATCAGGTGGTCGGTGTTTTCGTGTTGCTGGAAAAGCCCATCGAATTCGAAGCGGTTGACCGTCAGCCGGTCGATATCGCCTTCGCGCTCTTCGCCCCGAAAGAGGCCGGCGTCGAACATCTCAAGGCACTGGCCCGGGTGTCCCGCACCCTGCGTGACGCCGATGTCTGCACCAAGCTGCGGGCCAATTCCGACCCGGCCACGCTTTATACCATCCTGACCGAGAACCAGTCGGTTCAGGCTGCATAGGGCGTGTTGCCCTCAATCGAAGGCACCCCGCACGGGCTGCTTGCAGCCCGGGCAGTGCCCGACCGGCTCCAAGGGCGGGCGTTGTCCTTTCGTTAGACGTCAGCCGAATCCCATTCGACGCAACACGCTCTGGATCACTCCCGCCACGCCCCGAAGCCAAAGACCATGTAATCGCGCTGATAGGCGTCCTGCGCCGCGGCCTCGATCTCCCCGTCATAGATCTCGGCAAGCGTGACCGGCCCCTCGGCAGGCGCCGCGCCCGGGTCCGGCGCATCGCCATATCCCACCTGCTGGGCAATCGCGGGCAGGTAGGCGGCCAGCTCCTCCTCGCGCAGCACGAAATCGGGCAGGGCGAAACTCCCCATGCCTTGCAGGATGCCCGCCTGGCTGGCCCAGGCCCCGTCCTGGCGCACCGCGCTTTGCCCCGAAAGGTTTGCCTTGACGAAATCGAGGAACGCCAGAAACGCGGCGCGATGCTCGACCGGGCCCCATGAAGCATCGGGCGCCTCGGCGGGAATGGGCAGCTTGTGAACCCGGCGCAGGGTCTTGCGGATGCCGGCGAAACTGCCCGGACCGGTCATCAGGATGCGGCTGACAAAGGCATGATGCGCCCGCGCCACCGGATGCCGCAGCACGGTGAACGACCGATGCCCCGGATGGCTCCGCATCCAGTGGCGCAGGCTCTTCTGGTTGAAATCGCTCAGCAGCGCCGCCTCGTCCACCCCGTCAAGCGCGGCCATCCATGCCCGGACTTCGGCCTCGGGCGCCGACCGGATCGGCAGATACATCAGCGGCGCCCGCGCGCAGGCGACATAGCTTGGCACCACCGCCCCGCGGCGCGGCTCGAAATTCGGAGTCCGGCTCAGGTTGAACCGGTCCAGATCGGCAAGTGCTGCGCGCATCTCGTCGAAATTTTCCACCTTCTCGGAAATCGGCTCGGGGTTCTGCCGCTTGAGGTTCTTTTCCAGATTGTCGAGCCGGTCCGGCTGACCCAGCCATTTCGCGATGCCGTTCATCACCTCGACATCCTGCAGATCCTCATAGGCGACATGGAACGCGGTCTGCCCCGTGGTCTGAAGCGCCCTGAGCAACATCACCTGGAAATCCTGCAACTCTTCGAGATGCGCCTTGAACTCGCCCGCGTCGAACCGCGCCCTGGCTTCCTTGCGCTTGCGCACATTGGTCAGCTTCCATTGCCCGGTCGCCTGCGCGATCTTCCAGCTGACATAGCTTTCGACCGGGTTGCGCGTCAGGATGATCTTGGCACAGCGCGGATCGGTCAGGATGGGTTCCAGAATTCTCGGGTCGTGATCGTGAAAGAACCGGAATCCGGCGATGCCCTGCGCATTCCTGACCGCATGGATGAGCGTCATCGGGTCGCTATTGCGTGCCTCTTCGCTCACGCCAAGGCACTCCTCGCGGTTGGGATAGCCGATGAAATGCGGATTGAACGCCTCGCCCAGGCAGGAAATCCCGGGAAACGCGTTGAGGTTCGATTCAAGGAAATTCGAACCGGTCCGCATCTCTGCGAAAATGACGAAGTAATCAAAGGGGCTTTGCATCTATTGCACCAGATAGGGTTTGCGGGGCTTGCCGTTATCCGTTCCGACCGGTTCGCCCACCACCGGGAAATCGCCCATCAGATAGGGGTGCATCCCCTGGTTCTTGAGGTTCTGTAGGAACTGGCCGAACCCCGAAAGATCGGTCATGCGCGGTGCCTCGGCCAGCCGCCGCAGCCCCTTGTTGCCGATCTCGTCGATGATGGTCTGAAGCGATTCCATCGGGCTTTCGATGAAATCCGCCATCGTCCAGATACGGATGCGCGCCTTGGAATAGGGGCTGCGCAGCACGTCGAGATGCTCGCTCTCGATCTTCTGAAGCCGCGCCGCCTCGGCCCGGATATCAGCGAAATTGAGGTTCGATTTGAACAGCGGCACGGCCCAGGCCCCGCTGATCACGCTGACCTGGGCATTGGGGTCACCCGCGATCATCCAGCTCAGATCCATGTCGGGCTCGTCTTCCGGGGTCTTGCCGGGGCAGGGGATGTCGGCGGGGCCAAGCTGAAAACATTGCCGTTCGCCGCGCGTGTTCCAGATCAGGCTGGTCAGAAACGCCTTGCGGTTATAATCGCGGGTCGCCGCACTGTCTGACAGCGCGCCGTTGATCACCGGCTGCTCGCCGTCATATTCCACCCGCTCCGGCGCGAACAGATGCCCATGCACCCGCGCCCCGGTGGCCTTGGCCAGCCACGGTTCGAAATCCTCGAACAGTTCGGCAAATCCCTGAAACACCGAATATGGCCCGCCGGTCCTGCCGTTCTCCCAGCCCTCGTTGGGAAAGCGGCTTTGCATGAAAAGACCCGGCCGCCCGCGCGTGCGCCGCTCCACCGCCTTGGCGAAAATCCGGTCGATCTTGCCGGGGTTCGGCTCGGTCCGGCTCATTGCGCCCTCGGGACCGGTCAGGAACGCATCGTAAATACGGTCGGCATGGGCCCAGATCTTGCGCGCCACGAAACAATCCGACCGCCGCAACAATTGCAGGTGATCGTCATAGAAGATATGCGGCTTGCCCTGGAAATCGAACTTCGACAGGGTCAGCGACCGGCTCTCGATATTGGTCGAATAAAGCCGCGCCAGCGTCTGGAAATAACTCTCGTCGGGGATCCAGACCCGCCGGAAAAAGCGGTCATAGGTCGCCCGCTCCGGGTCTTGCAGGATCGCCGACAGGGTTTGCCGGGTCAGGCACCACCACTGGCTGCCCATATGCGGCAGGATGTTATGGGGCACCTTGCGCTTGAACCCGATCGCCCGCTGGATCGCCACGTAACGGTCGAACAGATGCCGCTGCCGCTTCCACGAGAACGGAAACCGCAGGGTAAAACGTTCCTCGTCCAATCCCCCAACCGTCCAGGGCACATCCGCCGTTGTCGCGCTTTCGATGAAATCGGTGCGCGGCCGCTCGGCCAGATAGTCGATCAACGCCTGCACCGGGCGCAGCGGCAGGCATGACCCGCTGGCCAGATAGACATGCCGCACCTTCTCAAACTCCTCCAGCATCAACTCGCTGGCTTCCTGTGTCGCCGCGACAATGCCCCATGTGCCCCATTCACAGCGATGACGCCGCGAGAACCTGATATCCGTCAGGTCCGCCAGCGCCGCGCGAAACGCCTCATAGGCGTGCCGCGGCGTGGACTTGTCGCAATGGATGACCATCGGGCACCCCGCCGCATGCCAGTGCCGCGCCACCTGCTCGGCCCGGTCCAGCGCGGTATGCACCAGCATCACGATGCCGACACTGCCCCAATGCGGCGGTCGGTGCGTCATGCCCAGTTCCCCTTGGACATCAGCCCGAGGATTTCAAGCTGGCGCCAGTTGATGTATTTCTCGCTCCATTTGCACCAAAGCTCGGGGTTGCGGGCAAGGTTCTCGGCATAGGCCCTGTATTCGATGCTGGCGGCGTAATGCTGCTTGCGGTCAAGCTCTTCGCGCGCCTTGGCGGTGAAGGTGTCAAGGAATTTCGTGTGCAAGAGCACGCCACTGGCCTTTTCGCCGCCCCACTCGTCATAGACAAGGTTCAAACCCCGCGGCAAAAGCATGTGGGTCGAACTGACATAGGCATAGCGCCGGTCCCACTTGACCAGCGGCACCTTGTTCAAGGCCGGCGCCTTTTCCGGCATGTCGCGAAAGAACACCCGCGCCCGCGGCCCGCCCTGAACCCACAGGTTGCCGAACTTGCCGTTCTTCTGGATCATGTAGTTGCCGCTGTCGAACCAGCTGGTGATCTCCAGCGGGTTCTGCCCTTCCCGATAGGGCTGCGCGTCGATCCGCCCCTTGGGATACATGTCGAGCAGCATCGCGCTGAACGACTTGATCGACGACGCATCAAGCCAGTCGGTCAGCGCGCGCAGCGGCCTTGTATCGCAGAACGGATAGACCAGGAATTCGTCCGGATCGACCACCAGCGTCCAATGCCCGTGCCCGTGCTGCCATTGCAGCCAGTTGAGCCAATCCACGCCAAAGCGCGACCGCTTGTAGCTCCGGCGCGTGTGCCAGACCGAAACATCGGGCTGCTTCATCAGGTATTCAAGGCTGCCATCGTCGCTGTCATTGTCCACCATCAGAAAGTGATTGACCCCCATCTCGCGGTAGTAATGCAGGAAATAGGGCAGGCGGATCTTCTCGTTGCGCTGGGTCGAGAACAGCAGGATGTCGTCGGGCCTGATTTGCGCCGTCCGGTCCGAAATGGCCCGCAATTCACGCCGCTTGCGAAAGGCGCGGACACGCCAGCGCTTGCGCTGAAGCCTCAGACGGTATGACTGCACAACGCCCAATGACGCCTCTCTTTACATATGACAGGAGATCGCGGAACCGCCCGGGTCTTATCACGCCATCTTTAAGACAGCGTTGAAATGCCTGTCCCAGGTCGGTGGCTCGAAACCCTTGGCCGCGTGACCGGTCCGTGCCTTGCCTGCCCTCTGACTGTCTGCCAAAGACGTTATTCTTCGTTGCCAAAGATAGCTGTCCTTCAGGCTTGCGTAAACGGGAATATCCCCAAGCACTTCCCGGTAAACCGGCAAATCCGCACAGATCACCGGAACCCCCATCGCCGCCGCCTCGGCCATCGGCAGACCGAACCCTTCGGCAAGGCTGGGGTAAAGCGCGCCGGCCGCGCCTTCGAGCAGCGCCGCGACCGCCCCGTCGCTCAGATCGCCGTATTCGTGAATATGCTCGCCCAGAAGGGCGGACCGGTCGAGGCGAAAGAACAACTCCTCGTTCATCCATCCCCGTTGCCCGCAGATCAGCAGATGCGGCATCTCCTGCGGAATGGTCTGCTTCACCATCCGCTCCCAGATATCGAGCAGAAGCGCGTGGTTCTTGCGCGGTTCGATCGTGCCGACCGTGACGAAATAGACCCCCTCGGGCGGCACTCCCTTTGGAAGGTCGCCGGGCCGCGGTTCGGGAAGCTCGACCCCCAGCCGCGCCACCAGCCCCGGCGGCACGCGCCCGATCTCTTCCAGGTGACGCTCGGCGCTCTGGCGGGTGTGGCGCGAATTATAGATCACCAGATCGGCATCGCGGCTGACCCGCCCCATCATAAACCGGAATCGCTCGATGCTCTCGGGCCGCTGGAACAGCGGATGATCCAGCGGGATCGTGTCATGCACCATCACGTTGATCGTGCCACCCAACCCCTGTTTCACCGCCCTCGTCACCCGCTCGGTCAGGTCGGTATGCCCAACGTTGAAATAGCGCGTGCCCTGCGGCAGATGCCGCGCCAGCATCCGCCTCAATCCCGGCCGCACGGTCCGCGCCCGCGCCAGCCGCCGCGCGTCCGACTGCCCGCGCCGCTGCGCCGGGTCAAGCTTGCGCGACAGTTGCGACAACCGGTCCGCCGGCCCCCACGGCACCCGGCCCTCGACCCGCTCGGCAATCGCGCGCATGCCGTCCTCGTCCAGCAGAATGTAACCCAGCGACGTGCGCACAAGGCCGAACGCGGATGTCTTCGCCGCGACCAGCGCCTGCAGATAGGCCAGTTCCACCCGGTCCACCCCGGTCGGCAGCCGTCCGGCCCGGCTGACCAGCCGGGTCAGGTCCAACAGCCGCGCCTCGCCGGGTCTATTCTTCATAGTGGCCCACCTTGTGCCAGCGCCACGCATCCGAAATCATCCGCTCCAGCGTCGACCGGCCCGGCGTCCAGCCCAGATCCTGCCCGGCCTGCTCCGACCCGGAAACCAGCCGGGCCGCATCCCCGGCCCGCCTTGGTCCCTCGATATAGGGCACCTTTCGCCCCGTCACCGCCTCGGCCGCCGCGATCACCTCGCGCACCGAGAACCCGTGCCCGGTGCCAAGGTTGAACACCCGGCTGCCCTTGCCCGCCTCAAGCCAGCGCAGCCCCAGCACATGCGCCTCGACCAAGTCGCTCACATGCACGTAATCGCGAATACATGTGCCGTCGGGCGTATCGTAATCGGTGCCGAACACCGTCAGCGCCCCGCGCCGCCCGTCAACGGCGTCGAGGATCAGCGGAACAAGATGCGTCTCGGGCTGGTGAAACTCGCCCACCTCGGCCTCTTCATCCGCGCCCGCCACGTTGAAATAGCGAAAGATCACCGATCGCAGCCCATGCGCCGCCCCGAAATCCGCCAGCATCTCCTCGATCGCGCGCTTGGACTTGCCATAGGCATTGATCGGGCGTTGCGCACAGCTTTCGTCCAGAACCACGTTGTCCTGATCGCCATAGGTCGCACAGGTCGAACTGAACACGAAATCCATGCACCCCGCCGCCACCGCCGCCTCGATCAGGTTGAGCGAGCCGGCGACATTGTTGCGCCAGTATTTCCCCGGCTCCGACATGCTCTCGCCCACCTGGCTCAGCGCGGCAAAATGCATCACCGCATCGGGCCGGTGAGCGGCGAACACCGCGTCCAGCCGCGCCCGGTCCACAAGGTCGCCCTGCTCGAACGGGCCGAACCTGACCGCGTCGCGCCAGCCGGTCACCAGGTTGTCGAACGTGACCGGCGTGATCCCCGCAAGGCTCAGCGCCTTGCACGCGTGCGAGCCGATATAGCCCGCCCCGCCGGTCACCAGAACTGTCGTCACGATTGCCCCCCGCCCCGCTTGACGGGCCTACTGCGCCGCCTTGTCCACATGCAGCAGGTCCTGAAGATATTCCATCAACCCATCCCGCAGATCCGGGCGCGCAAGGGCAAAGGACACGGTGGCCTGCAGGAAACCGGCCTTCGATCCGCAATCGAACCGCTGTCCCGCGAAGCGATAGCCATAGACCGGGCGGCCCTCCTGAACCTCGGCGGCGATCGCGTCGGTCAACTGGATCTCGCCGCCCGCCCCGGCCTTGATCCGGTTGAGATTGCGCAGCACGTTCGGGGTCAGCAGATAGCGCCCGATCACGGCAAGGTTCGATGGCGCCTTGTCGGCGTCGGGCTTCTCGACCATGCCCTTGACCGAGACCCGCGCGCCCATGTCCTCGCCTACGTTCAGGATGCCGTAGGATGATGTCTGCGCCCTTGGAACCTCCATCGCGGCGACCACGCAGCCGGGGTTTTCCTCATAGGCTTCGACCATCTGTTGCAGACAGGGCTTTTCCGCCGCGATCACGTCATCTGGCAGGATCACCGCGAAGGGTTCATTCCCGATCAGCCGCTTGGCACACCAGACCGCATGCCCCAGCCCCAGCGCCTTGTGCTGGCGAACATAGGCAATGGCGCCCGAATCCATGTTGGTGTTCTTGAGAATCTCCAGAAGCTCGGTCTTGTCCTTCTTGCGCAACTCCTGTTCGAGTGCGGGCGCATGGTCGAAATAATCCTCGAGCGCACCCTTGCCGCGCGAGGTCACGAAGATGAATTCCTTGATGCCTGCCGCCCGCGCCTCGTCGATCGCGTATTGAATGAGCGGTCGATCGACCAGTGTCATGATTTCCTTGGGAACCGATTTCGTGGCGGGCAGGAACCGGGTGCCCAGACCTGCAACGGGGAATATCGCCTTGGTGATTTTCTTTTTCATCGTCCTGAACCTCGCTTGTCCATCATGTCGTTGACGCATGACGGTTGGACGGAATTATGACATGGTTTCCGTAACGAAACATTCCCAACCATCAGGATTTTGGAATAATCAGGGCAAAATTATGGAGTGTGGCGGTTTTGCCTGACCCTACTCGCCTATAGCGCGCAATGCGGCCACGCGCCGGATTTCCTGGTTGACCCGCGCCCGGAATCCGATCAGCCGGAACAGGGGCGCGTTGCGTTCGCTGCGCCCGAACACTCCGCCGACCTGCTCCCACACCCCGTCGGGGCTCATCCGCACCTTGTGAAACCGTGTCGTGGGCGAGAACAGGAACAGGCTTACCGTCTCGCCCCGCGCCACCCGCGCGCGCGCCTCGCGGCGCAACCGGCGCGCCTGCCAGGTCCGCCCCGACAGGACGACCGACGCCCCCCCGGCGCCCGGGAACTCCATGAACGCCACCTGCGGCGGCCCGACCCCGGGCAAGGGCGCGATCTCGCGTCCCTGACCCTCCTCGAACCCCGCGGACAGGCTGGCAAAGATGCGCGGCACATCGGCCGTGTCGATCAACCCGCGCGCCTGCTGATCGCCCAGCCGCGCGCGCTCGTCGTTCTGCACTTCCTGCCAGCGCCGGGCGCGCTCGGCCTCGGGGCAATGCTTGCGCAGGAACACCGCCCAGCTCGCCCCGATCTCGTGCAGGTCGCGCACCGCGCGATCCGCGCTGCGCCGCGGGCTTGCGGCATAGGCGTGATGCACCTGCGCCATCGGGGCAATCGCCGTCGCCAAACCCGCCCGCGCCAGCCGCATGTTGAGGTCGGTCTCGTCGAGATAGAACCGGAAATTCGGATCGAACCCGCCCAGCCGGTCCAGGACCGTCCGCCGCAGCGCCATGTTGGTGCCCTCGGTCTTGATCGCCTGCCCCGGCCCCGGGTGCAGCACCGTGGGCTGCGCCTCGTCCACGTCCAGCGGCTCGGCCCGCCCCCAGGTATCGACCATCCGCGCCTTCCACTGGAACGAGATCCCGTTCCGCCCCCGCACGAACCCGCCCACCGCCGCCACGTCCGGGTTGGCAAACGGCGCGGTCAGATAGCCGAGCCATGTCGGCTCGGGCACTGCGTCATCGTCGATGAAGGCGACAATCTCCCCCGCCGCCTGCGCGACCCCGAGATTGCGCGCCGCCGAGATATTGGCCCGGTCGAACGGGATCAGCTTCACACGCCCGTCAAACCGGCTCGCCCGTACCGCCGCGACGCCCGGCGGATCGGCCACCACGATCACCTCGAAACCCGGGTATCGCAGCCCCGCCACCCCCGTCAGGCACCAGATCAGGCTTTCGGGCCGGTCGCGGCTCACGATGACGACACTGACCGGCGGCCGGGTCATTCCATCCCCATCTCGCGCATCATCGCCTCGATCCGGGGCACGTCCTCGGGGTTGTTCAACTCCCAGAACTGCCGCCCCCGCGCCGCGACCTCGACACACAGAACGCGCCGCCCCTGCTCCATGAACCGCAACTGCTCCAACCCTTCGAGGCGCTCCAGCGGCCCCTCCTCCCAGCCTGCGTAATCCTTCAGCGCATCCGGGCGATAGGCATAGACGCCGACATGGTGAAACACCGGCGTCTCATCCGCATCGTCATAGGTCTGCCCGGTGAACGGGATCACCTCTTTCGAGAAATAGAGCGCATGGCCATGCCGGTCGAAAACCGCTGTCGTGCCCCCCACGCGCCCCGCGCGGCGGTCCTCCAGAAACCCGTTGAGCGCCCGCCCGTCACAGCGCAAGACCGGCGTCGCCACCTCGGCCCCCGGATCGCCCTGCAACCCCGCGATCAACCTTTCGACGAACCACGCCGGCGTCAGCGGCGCATCGCCCTGAAGGTTGACCACGATGTCAAACCCGCCGCCCAGCGCCGCCAGCGCCTCGGCACAGCGTTCGGTGCCGTTGCGGCACTCCGTGGATGTCATCACCACCTCGGCGCCAAACCCTTCCGCCGCGTCGCGGATGCGCGCGTCATCCGTGGCCACCACCACCCGGCCCACGCCATTCACGCCCTGCGCCGCCTCCCAGGACCGCCGGATCAGGCTCCTGGCCTCACCCCCGGCGCCGGTCAGGGCAACCAGCGGCTTGCCGGGATAGCGCGTCGAGCCATGACGCGCCGGGATGACGATCAGAACGCTCATGCCGGTTTCAACTCGACCGACGGCGCATGGGCGATGAAATAGGGATTGAGATAGCCCGGTTTGCCATAGCGCAGCGGCGCATGGTCATCGAACCGCACCACCTGCCCACCGGCGCCGCGCAGAACCGCATGTCCGGCGGCGGTGTCCCATTCCATCGTCGGCCCGACGCGCGGGTAAAGATCGGCCTCGCCCGTCGCCACCAGGCAGAGCTTGAGAGACGATCCCGCGCTCTTGAACTCCTTCACCGCGTATTTGGCGATATAGTCGCGGGTCTCGTCGGTGAGATGCGATTTCGACGCCACCACCATCAGCGCGGAATTGTCCGCCTCACCGACCCGGATCGGACGGGTCGCGCCGGGTCTGATCGGATCGAACGGCCCCTCCTCCTCGACCGCGCCGCCATCGGGCATGGTATAGAACATCCGCTCCTGCGCGGGGGCATAGACGATGCCCCGCACCGGCACACCGTCCTCGACATAGGCGATATTGACGGTGAAATCGCCACGCCGGTTGATGAATTCCTTGGTCCCGTCCAGCGGATCGACGATCAGGAACGTCTCTCCGGTCCCGGCATGCGACGCGGCCTGCTCCTCGGTCACCAGCATCACATCGGGAAAACCCGCGCGCAGCCCCGCGCTGATCACCGCATCGGCGGCCTCGTCGGCCTCGGTCACCGGGCTGGCGTCGGATTTGACCTTCACCTCGAAATCGTCGGCCCGGTAGACTTCCATGATCGTCTCGCCGGCCTTGAGGGCCAGTTCGCGCATCACCTTGCTCAGTTGCTCGTAATCCAAATCCGGGACTCCCTTTTCGTGCGGCACCGGGCGGCTTTGTTGTCAAAACCGCCCGCCCCCCTTATGATCCGCAGCTAACGGATCGGCAAGGAATCCGTTCCAGAATACAGGCACCCCGGCGGAGCAGTGCAGCCATGTTCGAACGAAGGCCCCGAAAACGATCAAGGCTGGTTTCGGCCTTCATCATTTTCGAACTTGTCTATCACTCGATCGTGCGCTCGGTGCGCAAGAGCCATGGCAACGCGGTCATGGCGCTCCTGGTCAACATGTTGCAGATCGGGATCATGGTGGTGGTGTTCTATGTCATGTTCACGCTGCTCGGTCTGCGCCGGTCGGCGATTCGCGGCGATTTCCTGCTCTACATCATGTCGGGGATCTTTCTCTACATGACCCATGTCAAGACCATGGGCTCCGTGGTCGCCTCCGAAGGCCCGGCTTCTCCGATGATGCAGCACGCGCCGATGAACACCATCGTGTCGATCCTCGCGGCGGCGCTGGGCGCGCTCTATATCCAGGTGCTGTCGCTGTTCGTGATCCTGTTCGGCTATTATGTCGTCATCAACCGCTTCGTGATAGATCAGCCCGTCGCCGCCTTCGGCGCCTTCCTCGTGGCATGGTTCACCGGTTTTGCCGTGGGCATCGTGCTGCTGGCGATCAAGCCGTGGTTCCCCACATTCGTGTCGGTCTTCTCCACCTTCTACACCCGCGCCAACATGGTCGCCTCGGGCAAGATGTTCGTGGCCAACACTCTGCCGGGCTACATGCTTGCCATGTTCGACTGGAACCCGCTGTTTCACGCCATCGACCAGGCCCGCGGTTTCACCTTCGTGAACTATTTCCCGCGCTATTCGAACCTCGACTACCCGATGATCCTGGGCATCACCCTGCTGATGCTCGGCCTGATCGGAGAGTTCTATACCCGCCGCCACGCCTCGCTGAGCTGGAATGCCCGGCGCTAGGGCGTATCAGCTTTTATCGAATTTCTCCCGCCCGGAACGGCGGCGAAGCCGCCCGGGCAGCACCGGGCCGCCCCCCGGCCGGGTGCTTTCGAAGGGTCGCGCGTCGCTTCAAGCAGGGAAAGACGCTGCAAGATAAACTGCGCAACGCCGATGTCGTGAGCACCCGACCGCGGCCCTGTGCTGCCCTTTCGTTGGACATGAGAGGAATCCGATTTGCCGCGATACGCTTAGGGCGTTTCGCGAAAGACCCGACAGGAAATGCATCGCAAATGTCGCGAGAACGCGAAGCGCGACCACGGTATGTGCGATTCAGGGTTTCCCGATACACCCTGACCGGCACGTCTCGCCCCGCGCCTCACGTCACCACCCGCAGCGTGAGGTTGATCCGCCCGCCGCCAGGCAAAAGGCTGCTCGATGCGAACCTGATCCGGTCCACCCCGTGATGGACCAGCCGCGCGGCGCCGCTCATCACCACCACGTCGCCGCTTTCCAGCCAGATCGACTCGGTCTTGCCGCCGCGCTCGATATTGCCGACCCGGAACAGCCCCGCATCGCCCAGCGAGACCGACACCACCGGTTGCGCAAAATCCGCCTCGTCGCGATCCTGATGCAACCCCATCCGCGCGCCTTCGCCGTAATAATTCACCAGGCAGCATTGCGGCGCCCGTAGGGTGGGCGATTCGCCCACCCGGCCCGACGCTGCGAAGCGGTCCCAGATCGCGATCACCTCCGGCGGGATCGGCGGCCAGTCCACACCCGACGGATGACGCGGCTCATAGCGATATCCGCGCCGGTCGCTGACCCAGCCGAAATCACCGGCGCTGGTCAGCCGCACGCTCATCCGCTTGCCCCGGCGGGTTTCGGGGTGAAACATGGGTGCCGCCCGGGCGATTTCGCGCACCCGGTCCAGCAGCGCGGCCTGCGCGCCCGCATCCAGCGCGCCCCTGAACACGGCCACGCCGCGCAGATTGATCGGCCCAGATTGCTTCATCCCAACCCCTTGTTACGTCTCATTCCGGCAATTGGTGCAAAAAACACGCGATATTTGCAAACTGTCGGTGATACCGGTGCTTGCAGCGCCAAAATCGCCTGCCTATATACGCTTCGAAGCGCCGTGAACCGGCGAAACCGGACGCGGCACCCCAAACCGGGGGTGGATGCCATAATGGGTCCGGCCCTCGAAAGTCGCCTTGAAGTAGAAGGGATCGAAAAACATGGCCAAAGTCATCGGTATTGACCTCGGAACCACCAACTCCTGCATCGCCATCATGGATGGCGCGCAACCACGCGTGATCGAGAACGCGGAAGGGGCACGCACGACCCCCTCGATCGTCGCCTTCACCGACGACGAACGCCTCGTCGGCCAGTCGGCCAAACGTCAGGCCGTCACCAACCCAGAGAACACCATCTTCGGCGTCAAGCGCCTGATCGGTCGCAGGTTCGACGACAGCGATCTCGCCAAGGACAAGAAGAACATGCCCTTTTCGGTGATCGACGGCGGCAACGGCGACGCCTGGGTCGAAGCCAAGGGCGAAAAGTACTCGCCGTCCCAGATTTCCGCCTTCATCCTCGGCAAGATGAAGGAAACCGCCGAAAGCTATCTCGGCGAAGAGGTGACGCAGGCCGTCATCACCGTACCTGCCTATTTCAACGACGCCCAGCGTCAGGCCACCAAGGACGCCGGCAAGATCGCCGGTCTCGAAGTGCTGCGGATCATAAACGAACCCACCGCCGCTGCGCTGGCCTATGGGCTCGACAAGCAGAACAGCCATACCATCGCGGTCTATGACCTCGGTGGCGGCACCTTCGATGTGACCATCCTCGAAATCGACGACGGTCTGTTCGAGGTGAAATCGACCAACGGCGACACCTTCCTCGGTGGCGAAGACTTCGACATGCGAATCGTCAATTACCTCGCCGAGGAGTTCAAGAAAGAGCATGGCGTCGACCTGACCAAGGACAAGATGGCCCTGCAACGGCTCAAGGAAGCCGCCGAAAAGGCCAAGATCGAACTCAGCAGCTCCAGCCAGACCGAGATCAACCAGCCGTTCATCTCGATGGACAAGGACACCGGCACGCCGCTGCACATGGTGATGAAGCTGACCCGGGCCAAGCTCGAAAGCCTCGTCTCCGACCTGATCAAGGCATCGCTCAAACCCTGTCAGGCCGCGCTCAAGGATGCCGGCATCTCCAAGGACGACATCGACGAGGTCGTGCTCGTCGGCGGTCAGACCCGGATGCCCAAGGTGTTCGAGGAAGTGACCAAGTTCTTCGGCAAGGAACCCCACAAGGGCGTGAACCCCGACGAGGTCGTCGCCATGGGCGCCGCCATCCAGGCCGGTGTGCTTCAGGGCGACGTCAAGGACGTGGTGCTGCTCGACGTGACCCCGCTCAGCCTGGGCATCGAAACGCTGGGCGGCGTGTTCACCCGCCTGATCGACCGCAACACCACCATCCCCACCAAGAAGTCCCAGATCTTCTCGACCGCCGAGGACAACCAGTCGGCCGTGACGATCCGCGTCTTCCAGGGTGAGCGTGAGATGGCGACCGACAACAAGATGCTGGGTCAGTTCAACCTCGAGGACATCCCGCCGGCACCGCGCGGCATGCCCCAGATCGAGGTGACCTTCGACATCGACGCCAACGGCATCGTCAACGTCTCGGCCAAGGACAAGGGCACCAACAAGGAACACAAGATCACGATCCAGGCGTCGGGCGGCCTCTCCGAAGAGGACATCGACAAGATGGTCAAGGACGCCGAGGCGAACGCCGAGGCCGACAAGGCCCGTCGCGAACTCGTCGAGGCCCGCAACCAGGCCGAAAGCCTCATCCACTCGACCGAGAAATCGGTCGAGGAGCACAGCGACAAGGTCGATCCGACCACCGTCGAGGCGATCGAACTGGCCATCTCCGCGCTCAAGGAGGACCTCGAAAAAGACGACGTCACGGCCGAGAAGATCAAGTCCGGCATCCAGAACGTGACCGAAGCGGCCATGAAGCTGGGCGAGGCGATCTACAAGGCCAGCCAGGAAGAGGGCGATGACGAACCGTCTTCGGCCGATTCGGCGCCGGGCGACGATGACATCGTCGATGCCGATTTCGAAGACCTTGACGACGACAAGCGCGCGTAAGCGTTCAGGGACCAAGAGGGGCCGGGTCGTTGATCCGGCCCGGCCCCGTCCGGTCTTTTGAAAGGGGATAACCCGATGGCAAAACGCGACTTTTACGATGTGCTCGGAGTTTCGAGGAGTGCATCACCCGACGAGATCAAGAAGGCCTACCGCAAGAAAGCCAAGGAGCTTCACCCGGATCGCAACGCCGAAAATCCGCAGGCCGAGACCCAGTTCAAGGAAGCGAACGAAGCCTACGAGGTGTTGAAGGACGCCGAGAAGAAGGCCGCCTATGACCGCTTCGGCCATGCCGCCTTCGAGGGTGGCATGGGCGGCGGCGGCGGGCCGCGTCCCGGTGGCCATCCCGGCCAGGGCGATTTCGCCTCGGCCTTCTCGGACGTGTTCGACGATCTGTTCGGCGATTTCATGGGCGGGCGCGGCGGCCCCGGCGGGCGGCAGCGCGCCACCCGCGGCGCCGACCTGCGCTACAACCTGCGCATCACCCTCGAAGAGGCGTTTTCCGGCCTGCAGAAAACCATCAACGTGCCCTCCTCGGTGCAATGCGAATCCTGCGACGGCAGCGGCGCCGAAAGCGGCTCCGAACCCACCATCTGCCCGACCTGTTCGGGCATGGGCAAGGTCCGCGCGCAACAGGGATTCTTCACCGTCGAACGCACCTGCCCGACCTGTGGCGGTCTGGGCCAGATCGTCCAGAACCCCTGCAAGGTCTGCCACGGCCAGGGCCGGGTCCACCGCGACCGTTCGCTATCGGTGAACATTCCCGCGGGGGTCGAGACCGGCACCCGTATCCGTCTGGCGGGCGAGGGCGAGGCCGGGATGCGCGGCGGCCCCGCGGGTGATCTCTTCATATTCATCGAGGTCGAGAAACACGACCTCTTCGAGCGCGAAGGCAACGATCTCTTCTGCCGCGTGCCGGTCTCGATGACCGCCGCCGCGCTGGGCGGCGATATCGAGGTGCCCACGATCGACGGCGGCCGCAGCCGTGTGAAGATTCCCGCCGGCTCGCAATCCGGCCGGCAGATGCGCCTGCGCGGCAAGGGCATGCCCGCCCTGCGCGGCGGCCCGGCGGGCGACATGTTCATCGAGCTCGCGGTCGAAACCCCGGTCAACCTCACCGCGCGGCAGAAAGAGCTGCTCCGCGAATTCGAGGATCTGAGCGAAGAGAACAACCCGCAAAGCTCGTCCTTCTTTTCCTCGGTCAAGAGCTTCTGGGACGCGATGAAGGGCTGAGTCCGGGACAGCCGCCCGGTGCGTGTCGTGCTGGATTGAATCCCCCGCCCGGAACGGCGGCAAAGCCGCCCGGGCAGCATCCGGCCAGGTGCTGCCCTCTCGTTTGGCATCATCGGTATTCGACGTTCGATTCCTTGTGATCCCCGGCCGAGCGAATCACCCGTAGGGTGGGCAATCTGCCCACCCTTTTCTTTTCGGTTAACAAACACCGCGCGCTGCGTTCACGATTGCCCGGAACCACGCGACCCGCTCCCCCGGCAGCCGGGCGGCAGCTGGATGGCAGCCGAATGGCACCCCCCCTTTTCGGCCCCAAAAGAATCGTTAACCCTTGCCGAAATTAACCAATCCTTCACCACATCCGGCCCACACTCGGGGCATGACCGCCACGCCCCAGTTTTCCGAAGGCCCGTTGCCGCTTTTCGACGATGACGAGGTCGAGATCGTCCCGGCGCTGCCCTCCGGCAAGCGCCCCTCCTATATCGCCGATCACCGCAAACGCCTGCGTGCCCGCTTTCTCTCGGGCGGCGCGCAGGCCCTGCCGGATTACGAGATGCTCGAACTGGTCCTGTTCCGCGCGATCCCGCGTCAGGATGTCAAGCCTCTGGCGCATAAGTTGCTGGAAACATTCGGTGATTTCAATCGTGTCATTGCTGCTCCGCCCGAGCGTCTGGCCCAGGTCACGGGCGTGGGAGAGGCGGTGATTTGCGAGTTGAAGATCGTCGAGGCGGCGGCGCAGCGGCTGGCCCGGTCGCGCATCATGCAGCGCCATGTCGTGTCGTCCTGGGACGCTCTGCTCGACTATTGCCACACCACCATGGCCCATCGCGACACCGAACAGTTCCGCGTCCTCTATCTCGACCGCAAGAACACGCTCATCGCCGACGAGGAACAGGCCCGGGGCACTGTCGATCACGTCCCCGTCTACCCGCGCGAGGTCGTGAAACGCGCCCTGGAACTCAATGCTAGTGCCTTGATTCTGGTGCATAATCATCCATCGGGCGACCCCACGCCCAGCTCCGAGGATATCGCCATGACCGGCCAGGTCGCAACCGCCGCGCAGGCCCTTGGGCTGACCTTGCATGACCATCTCATCATCGGAAAATCCGCCGAACTCAGCTTCCGCGCCGAGGGTCTGCTCTAACCCCCTATCGCAACCAGACCTCGACCCGCCGGTTCACCTGCCGACCCCAGTCGCTATCGTCACAGGCCATTGGCATGGCCTCGCCGAATCCCGTGTAACCCATTGCCAAACGGTCGAAATTCGCGGTCTCCGCCGTACCGCGCACGGCCTTCTCCACGGCCTTGGCCCGGCGTTCGGAAATCGTCAGGTTGGGCCCCGCCGGCCCCACGCCGTCGCTGAACCCGACGAACAGGATCTCGCGCCCGTCATAGCGCCCCGCCTCCAGCGCCCGGGCCAGCAATTCGACGTTCGACCGCGATTGCGCATCGAGCTTGACCGACCCGGCCTCGAACCGAAAGGATGTGGATAACCGCTTCATATCGCCCAGTCTTTCAAGCATCGCCTGAAGCTCGCCCAACCCGATTTCCGGCCCCGCCCCGGCAATCGCATTGGCCAGCCGATCGCCCTGCGCCCGGATGGCGATCTCTTCGGGAGTCTGGTCTATGAAACCCGCCCTGCGGGTCACCATCTGGGCCTGTGCCGTGCGGGTGTATGACAGGAAATCGCGCGCCAGCTTTGGCAGACGTCGCGCCGGAAGATAGAGGAACATCGGCGCGGTCAGCGGATAGTCCTCGGTCTTGATCGTGCGCCGCGTGGCCGCAAGGGAGAACCCGCAACGTCCCTTTAGAACAAGGGCTTGCGCGTTCCCGATCGCGGATCTGCTCGCAATGCCCAGGGCAAACGGATCCGCCGCCACGGCACTGGCCAGCGCGCTGTCGCTCCGGTGGCGCCTGGCCGTCGCAGCGAGGTCAAGCCCGGCCGGATGCAAAAGGCGATCCTCGACCGCCTGTCCCGTCCCCGAGGCGGCATCGCGCAAATGCAGGCTGATCGGTGCATCCGGCCCGCCCAGATCCTGCCAATTGTCGATCTGGCCTGCAAACGCTTGCGAAAGCTCGACAATACTGATGCTCTCGACCGGGTTCCCCGGCGCCACCACCGCCACCAGGGCGTCCAATGCCAGCACCCGGCTGCGCGCCCGACCCGTCAGATCGCCCAGCCCCGCATCCCGGGCAAAGCGCACCTCTTCCGGCCGGATCTCGCGCAGGGCCATGGCAATATCGGCCTCATCGGCCAGAAGATCGGCAAAGCCTTCGTCGGTATTGGTCAACCTGAACCGAAACCGCCCCTTTTCCGCACCGTCGGTCCGGTCCGACAGGACGTAGACAAACGTGGTCTCGCTTTCATCATCGCGTCGGGCATCCATCCCGTTGCGCAGGGCAAAGGCTTCGATCAGGGCGGGCATCAGCAGATCACCCATTGTCGCTGCGCCCGAGATGCTCAATTCGGCAACGAAATCAATCAGGTTGGGACAGCCCGGTCCGTCGCATGTGACGCCCGACCCGTCCACGGTCAACTCGCCATAGATGGTTTCGACGCGATAGAATTGGCCGTCGAAACTCAGCAACGTGCCGGAAAGCTCGATCGCCCCGTCGCTCGACCTGAGGGTCACGTCGTCGGCGGACACGGGCAGACCCGTTGCCAAAAGGAAAAGTGCGGCGAAGACCGCCGCACAGATCGTTGATTTCAAGATGACCCCGATCGTGGCGAAAGTGGCGAACTCAGTTGCGTGCCACTTTCAGGTCATTGACGAGGTTTTTCAACACCAGAAAGTCGCCGATCGCATCGCAATCCGGCATGGTCAGATCGAGCGACTGAACCGTCAGACCCCCACTCGCGCCGATCTGAAAAGCCTCCGCATTCAGCGCGCGGGCGCAATTGTATTCCGTCACTTCGATCTCGACGCTCAGTTCGACCAGGCCGTCATCCCGCGCAATACCGGTGGGAAAGGTGTAAACCTCGGCAATCCGGGCCTTGTCCATCGTCGAATCGCCCAGCGTGATCAGAAAGCCACCCTTACCGGTCGCGGCGTTCTCGATGCCGCCGGCGGCCCCGGACCAGATGTGGCCGGTATCGGAATAGCCCGCGCCATATTCCAGTGCGTGAAGCGTGATCGCGCTTTCGCTGTCCGACTGGATCACCGCCCGGTCATAAAATGCCAGAGAGTTGACCATGGTCGAGGCGAATACCGCATGACCGTCGCGGAACGTTGCGGTGATCTGTGCTTCTTCGGCAAGCGCGGGCACCGTGATATCGAGCATGCCCTCGGCGTCCGTCGCTTCGGTAAAGCTCATGCCGGAATGCTCCAGTGTCACCCGCTCATTGGGGAGACATTGCGCATCCACGACCACCCTGACCATCGCCGCCGCGATGGTTTCAAGCTCCATGGACGGATCGCACCCGGTCATGCCGTCGGACCCTGGGGTCTCGCTCGCAGTCGCGCGATCGGTTTCGGGTTCGACCATGATCACCGCATCGCCCCTTGCGGCGACCTGCTCCGCGGTTTCGGGCGCGGTCTGGTCGGTCTCTGCCTGTTGTTCCAGCTCAGGCGCCGGGGCCATTGGCGCGTTTTCCGGCATTCCCGGCGGAGTCATGGCCGGCGCCTGCGCCCTGGGCACGTCGTCCAGCGCGGCAATTTCCATCGGGGCGGCGTCCGGTTCTGGCGGGGCAATCCCGGCGGATGTGCCAATCGTGTCGGACGCGGTCAGTTCGGCGCTGGACAGATCGAGCATTTCCTGCGCCGGTTCGGGCGCGCTCCTGTTCAGCCCGGCCTGGCTCGGACCCGACTGGCCATTCTGCATGAAAAAGCCGATTCCGGCAATCGCGCACAACGTGCCGCCAATGGTGATCAATCGTTTCCGGTCCGGCATGTCTGCCTCCACTACCCATTCGTTCCGAGTGAGTATCAACAGGAAAAACGGCACCGTTGTGGCCCGTTGAAGGAGTCATCTTGACCCCTTCATGGCAGATTCGGGCTTACAGGAACCGCCCGTGGCAATGCTTGAACTTCTTGCCCGATCCACAGGGGCAGGGCGCGTTCCGTCCCGGGTTGCCCCATGTCGACGGGTCGTTTTCGTCAAACCCTTCGGCGGCGGCTTCGGGGTTCGGCGCGGCACCGGCCGTCGCCGCCTCGGTCTGCTGGTCCAGCGCTTGCCGCTGCTGTTGCATCTCCGCCATCATCTGGGCCTGTTCTTCCTCGCTCAGCGGTCGCACCTGCGCCAGCGTCTTGGTCACATCGGTGCGCAGACTGTCGAGCATCCCCTGGAACAGCTGAAAGCCCTCGGTCTTGTATTCGTTCAGCGGGTCGCGCTGGGCGTAGCCGCGAAACCCGACGACGCTGCGCAGATGTTCGAGCGTCAACAGATGTTCGCGCCATTTCGTGTCGATGGTCTGAAGCAGAACCTGCTTCTCGATCGAGCGCATGTTCTCGGGGCCGAACGCGGCGGCCTTCTTGGCCATGAACTCGTCGCTGGCCTTTTCAAGCCGCTCGGTAATCTCGTCGTCGTCCACACCTTCCTCGGCAACCCATTCGATCACCGGCACGTCAATGCCCAGATGCTCCAGCGCCGCGGCATAAAGCCCCTCGCCATCCCACTGATCGGCATAGCTCTTGGGCGGGATATAGGTTTCGACCAGATCGTCGATCACCTCGTTGCGCATGTCGCGCACGATGCCCGACAGGTCTTCGGCCTTCATGATGTCGAGCCGCTGCTTGAACACGACCTTGCGCTGCTCGTTCATCACGTCATCGTATTTCAAGAGCTGCTTGCGGATGTCGAAATTGCGCGCCTCGACCTTGGCCTGCGCGCGCTCTAGGCTCTTGTTGACCCAGGGGTGGACGATGGCCTCGCCCTCTTTCATCCCCAGTTTCGACAGCACCTTGTCAAGCCGCTCGGACCCGAAGATGCGCATCAGGTCATCCTCGAGGCTCAGGAAGAACGCGCTGCGCCCCGGGTCGCCCTGACGGCCCGACCGGCCGCGCAACTGGTTGTCGATGCGCCGGCTCTCATGCCGTTCGGTGGCCAGAACGAACAGGCCCCCGGCCTCCTTGACCTTTTTCTCGTCCTCGGCATGCTCGGCCTCGATCCGGGCGCGGATCTCTTCCGGGTTGGTCTCCGGGTCGGCCTCGATCGCTTCCATGATCGTGAAATCGACATTGCCGCCCAGTTTGATGTCGGTGCCGCGCCCGGCCATGTTCGTGGCGATGGTCACCGCGCCGAACTTGCCGGCATCGGCGATGATCTGTGCCTCTTTCTCGTGCTGGCGCGCGTTCAGCACGTTGTGCTTGATCTCGGCCTTGGTCAGCATCTCCGACAGAAGCTCGGATTTCTCGATACTCGTCGTGCCGACCAGAAGCGGCTGGCCCTTGGCGTTGGCCTCCCGGATGGTCTCGACAACGGCGTCGTATTTCTCGCCCGTGGTGCGATAGACCGCATCGTCCTCGTCGACCCGGGCGATCGGCTGGTTGGTCGGCACCTCGACCACGCCCAGGCCATAGATCTCGGCGAATTCCGCGGCTTCCGTAACCGCCGTGCCGGTCATGCCCGACAGTTTCTCGTAAAGCCGGAAATAGTTCTGGAACGTCACCGAGGCGAGGGTGATGTTCTCGGGCTGGATGTTACAGCCCTCCTTGGCCTCGATCGCCTGGTGAAGCCCGTCCGACAACCGCCGCCCCGGCATCATCCGCCCGGTGAACTCGTCGATCAGCACCACGTCGCCATCGCGGACGATGTAGTCCTTGTCCTTGGTGAAAAGCTTGTGCGCACGCAGGCCCTGATTGACGTGATGCACGATGGTCGTGCTTTCCGGGTCGTAAAGGCTCTGATCCTCGGGAAGAAGCCCGCGCGCCCTGAGTTGCTGTTCCAGCCACTCGTTGCCTTCGTCGGTAAAGGTCACGTTCCGGGTCTTTTCGTCGATCGTGAAATGCTCTTCCTGCAGATCGGGAATCAGCCGGTCAACCGACACGTAAAGGTCGGACCGATCCTGCGACGGCCCCGAGATGATCAGCGGCGTGCGCGCCTCGTCGATCAGGATGCTGTCGACCTCGTCCACGATGGCAAATCCATGCTCGCGCTGCGCCATCTCCTCGAGCGAGGCTTTCATGTTGTCGCGCAGGTAATCGAAACCCAGCTCGTTATTGGTGGCATAGGTCACGTCACAGCCATAGGCATCGCGCTTCTCGGCCTCGGGTTGCTGCGGATAGATCACGCCGGTGGTCATGCCCAGCGCACCGTAAACCTTGCCCATCCACTCCGCGTCACGCTTGGCGAGATAGTCGTTGACCGTGACGATATGCACGCCCTTGCCGGTCAGGGCATTGAGATAGGCCGGAAGGGTCGCAACCAGCGTCTTGCCCTCGCCGGTCTTCATCTCGCTGATATTGCCCTGATGCAGGAAGATTCCGCCCATCAACTGCACGTCAAAGGCCCGCAGACCAAGCGCACGCCGCGCCGCCTCGCGACAATTGGCAAAGGCTTCGGGCAACAGATCGTCAAGGCTCTCGCCGCCCTTCGCGCGTTCGGCGAATTCTTTCGTCTTGTCCTTCAGCCCCTCATCCGAAAGGGCCTCGAACTCGGGTTCCAGTGCGTTGATCTTGTCGATGATCGGACGGGTCGCCTTGATCTTCCGGTCATTCGGCGTTCCGAAGACCTTTTTCGTTAGCGTTCCAAATCCAAGCATGTTCCATCCGATCCGGCTATTGACGTTATCGTGGGCGGCAACTGCTTGCCCCTCTATTTCGCAGCCCCTACAACGGGCGCCAAAGAGCGGCTTTTGCCTGTGACTTAAGGCGATGTAAGGGGCGGCTCTGGCAGTGTCAACGTCGCGTTCCCGCGCGATAACAGCAAAGGACAACACGATGTCGAAACATCTCTCTTTCCTCGCCGCACCACTTTTCGCGCTGGCCGTTACCGGCACCGCGCCGCTCATGGCCGAGGACGCGCCAGCGGCCGACACGGTGGTCGCCACCGTCAATGGCACCGAAATCACGCTCGGGCACATGATCCTCGTGCGCAGCAACCTGCCGCAGCAATATTCCCAGCTTCCCGATGAGGTTCTGTTTCAGGGCGTGCTCGACCAACTCGTGAATCAGACCGTCCTGATGCAATCCTTCGACGGCGCCATGCCCGACCGGGTCAAGACCGCGCTGGAAAACGAGGAACGCTCGCTCATGGCCGCCGAGGCAATCCAGACGGTTCTGGACTCCACGCTCTCTGACGAGGTGCTGCGCGCGGCCTATGAAAAGCAATATGCCGACGCGACCCCGGGCAAGGAATACAATGCCGCCCATATCCTCGTCGAAACCGAGGACGAGGCCAGGGCGATCCTGTCCGAGCTTGAAGGCGGCGCCGATTTCGCCGCACTCGCGCGCGAGAAATCAACCGGCCCCTCCGGCCCCAATGGCGGCGATCTGGGCTGGTTCAGCGAGGGCATGATGGTCCCCGCTTTCGAAGAGGCGGTGCTGGCACTCGACACCGGCGGGCTCTCCGCCCCGATCGAGACCCAGTTCGGCTGGCATGTGATCAGGCTCAACGAGACCCGAGCCAAGGACGCGCCCACGTTCGAAGACGTCCGCGCCGACCTCGAGACCGAGCTTCAGACCGAGGTGATCCAGGCCCGCATCAACCAGCTGACCGAAGACGCCACCATTGACCGGTCCGGCGAAAGCGGTATTGATCCGGCGATCCTGAAAGACACCTCCCTTCTGGAGAACTGATCTCTTGGCCAAGACGCTGAAACGCTCGCCGCTCGCGCCTGCGGGCTTTCCGCCCCTTCCGGTGATCGGCGGGGTCGCGTTTGCAACCGTCGCCGCCGGGGTGCGCTATGCCGGGCGCCCCGACGTCATGCTGGCCCGGCTGGCCCCCGGCACGTCAATCGCCGGGGTGTTCACCCGGTCGGCCACCCGGTCCGCCGCGGTGCTCGATTGCCAGGCCAAGATCGGCGGCGACGCGACCGCCGGCGCGGCGATCATCGTCAATTCGGGCAATGCCAACGCGTTCACCGGCACCAACGGCACGTCGGCCGCGCGCCGCGTGACCCGGGGCGTGGCCGACGCGCTCGACCTGCCAGAGGCGCGCGTCTTTTCCGCATCCACCGGGGTTATCGGCGAGGTGCTGCCCGATGAGCGGATCACCTCGAAACTCTCCGGACTCGCCGCCGCTCTCGATGAGGCCGGCATCGAGGCCGCCGCACGGGCGATCATGACCACCGACACCTTTCCCAAGGGCGCCTCGGCCAGCGTCAAACGCGACGGCAAGACGGTGAACATCGCCGGCATCGCCAAGGGCTCGGGCATGATCGCGCCCGACATGGCGACGATGCTGGTCTATATCTTCACCGACGCGGCGGTGGCCCAACCCGCGCTTCAGGCGATGCTGACCGATCTCACCGGCCCGACCTTCAACTCGATTACTGTCGACAGTGACACCTCGACCTCCGACACCCTGCTGCTGGCCGCTACCGGGGCCAGCGGGATCGAAATCGACGCCGACGATACAGGGTTTCGCAGCGCGCTCCACTCGGTCATGCGCGACCTCGCCCATCAGGTCGTGCGCGACGGCGAAGGCGCCACCAAATTCGTTGAAATCACCGTCACCGGCGCGGCCTCGGAGTCGGATGCGAAAACCCATGCGCTCTCCATCGCCAACTCGCCGCTGGTCAAGACCGCCATCGCCGGCGAAGACCCGAATTGGGGCCGCATCGTCATGGCCGTCGGCAAATCCGGCGCCGCTGCCGACCGCGACCGGCTCAGCATCCGCTTCGGTGATGTTCTCGTGGCCGAAAAGGGCTGGGTCGCGCCGGGCTATCGCGAAGAAGACGCCGCGGCCCTTATGAAGCGCGACGAGATCGTGATTTCCGTCGATATCGGCCTCGGTGCGGGTGCGGCCACGGTCTGGACCTGCGATCTCACCCACGGCTATATCGACATCAACGCCGACTACCGCTCGTGATGGCGCCGGTGAACATCGTGCTTGTCGCTGCGGTCGCGCTGGTCGATATCGACGGTCGGGTGCTGCTCGCGCAGCGCCCCGAGGGCAAATCCATGGCCGGCCTCTGGGAATTTCCGGGTGGCAAACTCGAACCGGGCGAGACCCCGGAACACGCGCTGATCCGCGAATTGCAGGAGGAGCTGGGCATCGACACCTGGGGCTCTTGCCTCGCGCCGCTCGCCTTCGCCTCGCACAGCTATGAAGACTTTCACCTGCTGATGCCGCTTTTCGTCTGCCGCAAATGGGAGGGTATCCCGCAGGCGCGCGAAGGACAGACACTGAAATGGGTGCGCGCCGCTGATCTGCGCAGCTATCCCATGCCGCCCGCCGATATTCCGCTCATCCCGATTCTGCGCGATTGGCTGTAGCCGTTCTTTCGACAGGTCCGCGAAATAAACTTCCGATTCATGGAAAATTGTTGATGTCTCGTTAACCTCTCTATGGTTAAATCCCTGTGTCAAACCATTGGGGAGGATTTGACGTGCTGCATACAATCATCATGGGATCCTGCGTTTCGGTGCAGGGATTCCTTGTCGGAAAATTGCCTGACGGGCGCATCCAGGTCCGGGTCGGAAGCCAGATATTCTCTGGCAAGCCGGTCAATCAGGTCGCCTGACCGGCCACCAAACCGCCGGCTGCCGCATAATGAAAACGGGGGCACCCTGTAAAGGCTGCCCCCGTTTTCTTTCCTGTCGTCCGGTTTTTTCGATCAGTCGAGTTTGCGCTCGACTTCCTGGCGCTCGAAGATCTCGATCACGTCGCCGGGGCGGATGTCTTCGTATTTCTCGAAGGCCATGCCACATTCCTGACCCGACTGGACCTCGGACACCTCGTCCTTGAAGCGTTTGAGGGTCTTGAGCGTGCCTTCGTGGATCACCACATCGTCGCGCAAGAGGCGCACACCGGCGCTGCGCCGGGCGATGCCTTCGGTGACAAGACAACCCGCCACCTTGCCGACACCCGACACCTTGAACACTTCCCTGATCTCGGCATAGCCGATAAAGGTCTCGCGGATCTCGGCCGACAAAAGACCGCTCGCCGCCGCCTTGACGTCGTCAACCAGGTCGTAAATCACGCTGTAGTAACGGATTTCGACGCCTTTCTGGTTGGCCGAGTTGCGGGCCGGGGCATTGGCCCGCACGTTGAACCCGATCACCGGTGCGCCCGATGCCTCTGCAAGGCCGATATCGCTTTCGGTGATCGCCCCGACGCCGGAATGCAGGACCCGCACGCGCACCTCTTCGTTGCCGATCTTTTCCATTGCCTGAACGATGGCTTCGGCGCTGCCCTGAACGTCCGCCTTGACCACGATGGGAAGCTCCGAGACGCTCTCGTCTTCCTTGGCCTTGGCCATGAGCTGTTCCAGAGACGTCGCGGCCCCGGCTGTGGCGCGTTTTTCCTTGGCGGCCGCCTCGCGGTATTCCGCGATCTCGCGCGCCTGCGCCTCGGTGCTGACCACGTTGAGAACGTCACCCGCCTCGGGCGTGCCGTTCAAGCCCAGAACCTCGACCGGAACCGACGGTCCGGCTTCCTTGACGCGCTCGCCCTTGTCGTTGATCAGCGCGCGCACCTTGCCATATTGTTCGCCCACGACGAACACATCGCCCTGGTGCAGCGTTCCGCGCTGGACCAGAACCGTGGCGACCGGGCCGCGGCCAACGTCAAGCTGGGCCTCGATCACGGCACCTTCGGCGGCGCGATCCGGGTTGGCCTTCAGTTCAAGGATCTCGGATTGAAGCGCGATGGCCTCAAGCAATTCGTCAAGACCCTGGCCGGTCTGGGCCGAGACCTCGACATCCTGCACGTCGCCCGACATCGCCTCGACAACCACCTCGTGCTGAAGCAGGTCGGTGCGCACCTTGTCGGGGTTGGCGGCCGGAAGGTCACATTTGTTGATCGCCACGATCATCGGAACCTGCGCCGCCTTGGCGTGGGCGATGGCCTCGATGGTCTGTGGCATCACCGCGTCATCCGCGGCCACCACAAGCACCACGATATCCGTCACATGCGCCCCGCGTGAGCGCATCGAGGTAAAGGCGGCGTGACCCGGCGTGTCGAGAAAGGTCAGCACCGCCCCCTGATCGGTCGTCACCTGATAGGCGCCGATATGCTGTGTGATGCCGCCGGCCTCGCCCGAAACCACCTTGGCATGGCGAATCGCGTCCAGAATCGAAGTCTTGCCGTGGTCGACATGGCCCATCACCGTGATCACCGGCGGGCGTGGCCTCAGGTCGTCGGGCGAATCCTCCCGGGTCTTGATGACATCCTCGACATCGGCATCCGAGACGCGCACCACCTTGTGGCCGAACTCCTCGACGATCAGTTCCGCGGTTTCGGCGTCGATCGGCTGATTCTGCGTGACCATCATGCCCATCTGCATGAGCGATTTCACCACATCGGCGACCCGTTCGGCCATCCGGTTGGCCAGTTCGCTCACCACGATCGTGTCGGGGATCTGGACCTCGCGGATGATCTTTTCGCGCTCGACCTGGCCGCCCATCGCCTTCTGGCGGGCGCGCTCCTGCTTGCGTTTCATCGCGGCCATCGACTTCTGCCGTCCACCTTCGCCGCCCGAAAGCGCCTGGTTGAGCGTCAGCTTGCCGGACCGGCGCCCACCATCGTCGCGCGCCTTGGCGCCGCGATTGCGGTCGTCGCGTTCGGTTTTGCGTTCCGGGGTGGGCTTGGCGGCCGGCTTGGTCGATCGTGCAGCCGCCGCATCCTCGGGCGGCGCGGCCGCCGCGGCCGCGGCGCGCTTGGCGCTTTCCTCGACCTCGCGCTTCTCGCGTGCCTCTTCCTCGGCCTTGGCCTTCAAGGCCTCCTCGCGCTCGCGCTCTTCAAGTTCCTTGCGTTCGGCCTCGTCCCGGCGGCGCTGGCGCTCTTCCTCGCGTGCCTTTTCCTCGGCCTCGCGTTCGGCGCTCTCTTCGACTTCCCGGGCCTTGGCCGCGGCAAGCGCCTTCATCCGGCGCTCCATCTCCGCATCGGAAATGCCTGCCGGGCGCTTGGCCGGATTGCCCGGCGTCGGTTTCGTTGTCGGCGACACGGGCTTGCCCGCACCAGGCTTGGCGACGATACGCTTGCGTTTGGTTTCGACCACGACATTCTTGGTGCGCCCGTGGCTAAAGCTCTGCTTTACGCTACCGGGACGCCCGCCCTTGAGGCCCAATGTCTTTTTGCCGTCACTATCGCTCATATGGTTCTCTTCATCCTTTCGGGCGGGTCGTTCCGCCACTGGAAACGCGCAGGCCCTTCAACCTTGCCGCTTCCTCTACAACACGCGGCGCCAAACCTCCAGCGCCTATGGCGGCATGGACAACAGTTTGTCGCCCGAATGCACGCCCCAATTCCTCTGTCGTCAACCAGCCGACGAAATGCCCTCCCATCGGCGTGCTGAGCTTCGATTTCCCGCGCCCGGATCCATCGCTCGATTGCAGCAGGATCTCGGCCGCGTCCTTTGACAGCCAGTCCTTGACCTTCTCGAACCCGGCGACCGCCGCGCCCGATTTGCGCGCCATCGCGATCAGATCGACCATGCGGCGCACCAGAAGCCCCTCGACCTGATCGACAAGACCCGGCGGCACCGTGACCGCCTGTTTCGCGGCGCGCTTGAAAAGCCCCTTGGCCACCGCCTTTTCAAGCGCCGCGCGCTCGGCACTGACCCAGATTCCGCGCCCGGGCAGCTTGCCCATCACATCCGGCACGATCGCGCCATCCGGCCCCACAACGAAACGGATCAGCCGCGCCTTGGGGCAAAGCTCGCCCGTGACGATGCATTTGCGCGTCTGGCCTTCGTCGTGACCGTCGGTTCGCTTTGCGCGCCCCATTCCCAAGACCCCGAGACCTGCGATCAGGCCTCGACCTCCTCGTTTTCGCCGTCTTCCTTCGCGGATTCAAGCTCGGTCGGATCGACCCAGCCCAACAGAACCCGCGCGGTCATGACCAAGTTTTGCGCCTCTTCGAGACTCATGTCGAACTTTTCCAGCAAACCCTCATCCTTGACCCGCTCGCCGTCCACCGTGGTCCAGCCGCCGGCCAACTCCCAGTCGGCGCAGGTGGCGAAATCCTCAAGCGTCTTGACGCCGTCTTCGGCCAATGCCTCAATCATCTGGGGTGTCAGTCCCTCGAATTCAACCAGGCTATCCTCGACCCCCAGCTCGCGCGCGTGTTCCAGCGCCGCCTTGGACTTCGCCTCAAGGAAATCGCGCGCCCGCGCCTGGAGCTCCTTGGCGGTGTCGTCGTCCACGCCGTCGATCACCAGAAGCTCGTCAAGCTCGACATAACCGACCTCTTCGAGATTGGTAAAGCCCTCGGCGACCAGAAGCTGGGCAAAGAACTCGTCAAGGTCGAGCGTGTCCATGAACAACTGGGTGCGTTCCTCGAATTCCTTCTGGCGCCGCGCCGATTCTTCTTCCTCGGTCATGATGTCGATATCCAGCCCGGTCAGTTGCGAGGCCAGACGCACATTCTGCCCGCGCCGCCCGATCGCCAGCGAAAGCTGCTCGTCGGGCACCACCACCTCGATCCGCTCGGCTTCCTCGTCCAGGACCACCTTGCTGACCTCGGCGGGCTGCAACGCGTTGACCAGGAAAGTCGGCACATCCTCGTTCCACGGGATGATGTCGATCTTCTCGCCCTGAAGCTCGTTCACCACGGCCTGAACCCGGCTGCCGCGCATGCCGACGCAGGCGCCGACCGGGTCGATGCCGCCATCATAGCTGATCACCGCGATCTTGGCCCGGCTGCCCGGGTCACGGGCGATGGCCTTGATCTCGATGATGCCGTCATAGATCTCGGGCACTTCCATCTTGAACAGTTCCGCCATGAATTCCGGTGCCGTCCGCGACAGGAAGATCTGCGGCCCGCGCGCTTCGCGACGCACATCCTTGATATAGCAGCGGATGCGGTCATTCGGGCGATAGGCTTCGCGCCCGATCTTCTCGTTGCGGCGCAGGATCGCCTCGCCCCGGCCCACATCCACGATGACATTGCCGTATTCCTCGCGCTTGACGACACCGTTGATGATGGTGCCCGCGCGATCCTTGAATTCCTCGTACTGGCGGTCGCGCTCGGCTTCGCGCACCTTTTGCAGGATCACCTGCTTGGCGCTTTGCGCCGCGATCCGGCCCATTTCGACGGGCGGGATTTCCTCAACATACTGGTCGCCCACCTTGGGGTCTTCGAGGTATTCCTTCGCCTGCTCGACAGTGAACTCGGCCTGATAATTCTCAAGCTCCTCATCCTCGACCACGGTGCGCACCCGGGTAAAGGTCGCCTTGCCGGTCTTTCGGTCGATCGACACACGAATGTCCATCTCGGCGCCATAGCGGCTCTTGGCGGCGCGGGCGAGGCTCTCCTCCATCGCATCGACCACAAGCCCCGGGTCGATCATCTTTTCGCGGGCCACCGCCTCGGCGGTTTGCAGCAATTCAAGCTGGTTAGCAGATGTGATTGCCATGTCTCGTCACTCCTCGGAACCGGTATCGGTATGAATCTCGTCGTATTGGCTTTCGTCCAGATGCCCGGCCGCCTTGCGCGCCTTCAACATCGCCTTGATCAGATCGTCGGTCAGCACCAGCTTGGCATCTGAGAGCCAGTCGAACTCAAGGCCAACCGTCACCGGCTCGCCGTCCTGTTCGATGTTGATCAGGACCTCATCGCCCTCGACCCCAGCCAGAATGCCGCGGAACCGTTTGCGCCCGTCGATCAATTCGGATGTTTCCAGCTTGGCATCGTAGCCCTCGAATGTCTCGAAATCCTTGAGCCGCGTCAGCGGCCGGTCGATCCCGGGGGACGAGACTTCAAGCGTATAGGTTTCGCTGATCGGGTCTTCGACATCGAGGGTCGCACTCACCGCGCCGGAGATATCGGCGCATTCATCCACCTCGATTCCGCCGTCGGGACGCTCGGCCATGATCTGAAGCGTCTTGGTCTGCCCGCCCATAAGCCGCACGCGCACCAACTCGAACCCCATGTCCTCGATGACGGGGGTGATGATCCCGGCGAGGCGCCGGTCGATCGCGGATTTGGCGATAAGGTCGCTCATGATGTGTCCAGATACAAAAAAACGGGCGCGCGGCCCGTCGGTATTTCCCGGTGGAGCGTCAGGTTTGGACCCTCACGCGCCGCTGTTGAGGGGGATATACGCTTCGTCCGGTGAGTCTGCAACCCCTGACATGCCCTTACATGCGCGCGCGTTGCGCGATTGGCCCGGATCTGGTTAATGCGGCCCGGCGAATTCGGCGGCAGCCGGGCGGCAGCCGGGAGTCATACGCATATCACCCCCCTATTTCGACGATTTCGGCCAAAGGTTAACCGACCGCGCTCAGCGCCGCTGCGTGTCCATGACCCGCACCAGTTCGGCGCTGATTCCGGGCTCCGACAGGGCATGACCGGCCACCGGGATCAGCCGCAGATCTGATTTTTTCCATTTCTTTGCAAGGGCATAGGCTGTGACCGGCGGGCAGATCATGTCGAACCGCCCCTGCACGATCACGCCGGGAATGTCGGCCATCCTGTCAACCTGATCCAGCAGTTGGCCGTCATAGTCCAGAAATGCCGCATTCATGAAATAGTGGTTCTCCAGCCGCGCAAACGCATGCGCATACTCCCCCCCACCCTGACCCACCGCCCCCGTGGAACGCACTGATGCCAAAGCATTTTCCCAAGCCGACCAGGCCCGAGCAAAGCGCAGCTCCTCGGATTTGTCACCGGAAAAAAGACGCCTGTGATAGGCTGAAACCAGGTCGTGATGCTCGCTTTCGGGGATGATCCCGCGAAACCGATCCCAAACATCCGGCCAGAACTGCCCCGCTCCCCCGCCATAAAACCAGTCCAGCTCTTTCTGCGTCGCCATGAAAACACCGCGCAACGCCATGTATTGCACGCGTTCGGGATGGGTTTGCGCATAGATCAGGGCCAGCGTCGCGCCCCAGGACCCGCCGAACACGATCCATTGATCAATCGTTAGGGTTTCGCGGATAAGTTCGATATCGCGGATCAGATGCCATGTCGTGTTCGCCTCGACACTCGCAAACGGCGTCGAACGACCGCAACCGCGCTGATCGAACAGGATCACGCGGTAATGCGCGGGGTCGAAATACCTCCGCATCGCCGGGCTGCACCCGCCGCCCGGCCCGCCGTGAAACACGACAACGGGCTGTCCTTCCGGGTTGCCCGATTGTTCGACATACACCCTGTGACCATCGCCCACCTCAAGCATTCGTTGATCGAATGACTCGATTTGAGGATAGAGATAATCTGTCGCGGGTTTGTGGGCTCCGAATTTGTCCATGACGGTCCTATATGATAGGGCGCGTCAAGTTGAGCATATGGAGAGCAGAATGCAAGCCGCAGCGAACACAGTCGATCCGGACGAAGTCGCCAAGTTCGAGGCCATGGCCGCCGAATGGTGGGATCCGACCGGCAAGTTCAAGCCGCTGCACCTGATGAATCCGTGCCGTCTCGATTACATCACCCGCCAGATCGCGGGCGAGTTCGACCGCGATCTTGATGCGCCCAAGCCCTTTGCCGGACTGCGTCTTCTCGATATCGGCTGCGGCGGCGGCCTCTTGTCCGAACCGATGGCGCGCCTTGGTGCCACAGTCGTCGGCGCGGACGCGGCACCGCGCAACATTCCCGTTGCCCAAATCCATGCCGAACAATCCGGGCTTGAAATCGACTATCGCCATACCACCGCCGAAGCCATGGCTGCGGCGGGCGAACAGTTCGATGTCGTCCTGAACATGGAAGTGGTCGAACATGTGGCCGACCCGCTGGCCTATCTCACAGCCTGCCGCCAGCTTCTGAAACCTGGCGGGCTGCACGTCTGTTCTACCATCAACCGGAACCCCAAGAGTTTTGCCATGGCGATTGTCGGCGCCGAGTATGTCATGCGCTGGTTGCCCAAGGGCACGCATGAATGGAACAAGTTCATCACTCCAGATGAGCTTTTCGACCTGATCGAGCGGGCTGGTCTGCGCCCGGTCGACAAGAAAGGATTTGTTTTCAAACCGCTAAGTTGGAAATGGTCGATCTCGGATCGTGATCTGAGCGTGAATTACGTGACCGCCAGCGTGAAGCCGTCCTAAACGTCTGCTTCCAGTTTCAGCCGCAATTCGCGGAGGATCGGCAGAACCGCCCGGACCTTGCCGTCACCGATCTCGCCAATCATTTCGGCGATCATGGGTTCGATGGCCGCAATCGCGGCATCCCGCGCGCGTCGTCCAGCCGGACTGATTGCAACGCGTTTGCGCCGCGCGTCGTCCCAATCGGGGCGGATATGGACATAACCTGCCCATTCAAGCTTCCCCAGCGTATTCGTCATTGCCCCTCTGGTCACATGAAAGCTCTTGGCCAACTGCGCCGGTGTGCGCTCGTCCCCACTATGGGCAAGGTGGTTGAGCACGGAGAAATGCGAGATTTCCATGCCCTTGGGCAAGACCCGGGACAAGCGGTTCCGGATCAGTTGATCCGCAGTCAGGATCTCGCTGAAAAGGGCGACGGCAAGGGCGTTGCTGGGGTCACTCATGGCGACGGTCCGTCGAAGCTCCGGTCATGGGTCAGTGCGGCAATGCGTTGTCGCGCCTGTGCCACCTGCGCCATGTCAAGGTCAACGAAACTGATGCCGCATCCGGTTCCCGCATCGGCCAGAACTTCACCCCAGGGCGAGATCGCCATGGAGTGCCCGTATGTTCGACGTTCCCTGCCATCCTTGACAAAATGCAGCCCGGTCTGCGCAGGGGCGAGAACGAATGATCCTGTCTCAATCGCCCGCGCGCGCAACAATGGTTCCCAATGGGCCGCCCCGGTGACCGGGGAAAATGCTGCAGGAACGGTCAGGATCGTTGCACCAGCCTGCGCCAAGGCCCTGTAAAGATATGCAAAACGCAAATCGTAACAGATGCTCATCCCGACTTTGCCAAAGCCGGTATCAGCCACGACGGCCTTGTTTCCGGGGCGATAGTGGGCTGATTCGCGGTAGGTTTCCGTTTCGGAAACATCCACGTCAAACATATGGATCTTGTCGTATTGGCCAGCAATCGCTCCCTGCGGGGAAATGAGAAACGACCGATTGGCGAACCGCCCGTCGGCGTCATGTGTCTTGACCCCCAGTGATCCGATCAAGACCCAGACCCCCAACGCCTGCGCGTCTTCGCGGATCGCCGCGAGGGTCGCATCGTCCTCCTGAAACGGCAGAGCCTTGGCCAGATGGTCGCGGCTCCCTGCGATGCAGTTCGTTACCTCGGGTGTCAGGGCAAATTCGGCACCTCCCGCCTTGGCCTCGCGCAGCCGAGCGCGAACCACGTCAAGATTGGCGCTTGGGTCTTCACCGGACGTGATCTGGATCAGTGCGGCGCGCATCCCTTGTCACTCTTTCAGCAACGGGTCGAGTTTCCCGGTGCGCTCCAGCCCATAAAGCTCGTCGCAGCCGCCGACATGGGTCTTTCCGACGAAGATCTGTGGCACCGTATGACGTCCGCCCGCCCGCTGCATCATTTCTGCTTTCCGACCCGGCTCTGCCCAAATGTCTACCTCCGAGAACTGAACACCTTTGTGGGTCAGAAGCCTTTTGGCCGCATGACAAAAGCCGCACATTGGTGAAGTATAGATTTCGACGGGTTTCATGATGGTGTCCTCGACATATTTCCATGTTTGTCGTGGATTTAATCATGCTTTGCAACTCGCGCCAGTACCAGCGAGGAAACATCGCTTGCTCCGGCCGCAAGGCAAGCTTCGGTTGCCGCGGCCATGGTTGCGCCAGACGTCATGACGTCATCGACCAGGAGAACCGCGCGACCCATCATGCGGTGGCAGCGTTTCGGGTGGGGGCTGATGGAGCCGGTGACCGTTTCGAATCGGGCCTCATGTCCTTGTCCTTCAAGGCTTCTTGTCCGGATATGGCGTAAAAGAAGATCAGGGCAATAGGGAAGTCCGGTAACCTTGGCCAGTTCCTGTGCGAGAAGGGCGGATTGATTGAACCTGCGCCTGATCATGCGGGTCCAGTGAAGCGGTATCGGCGCGATGAGCATCTTGTCATGCAGGATCGGTCGTGCAGCCCGTGCAAGCCACAAACCGGCAGGTCGTGCAATTTCCTGGCGGTCCCCGTGTTTCAGGGCGAGGACGAGTTTGCGCCCGATCTCGCCATACCGAAATGCGGCCCGGCCCTGGGCCCATGGGCGTGGTGTGGTCAGGCAGTCGTCACAGTATTCGGCTTCGCTGGAATGGCCCGCGAGCGGCGCGCCACAAAGATCGCAGCACAACCCGTCGATAAACGGTGTGTCGCGCCAGCATTTGCCACAAAGCCCGAAATCACTTTCAACCATGTCTCCGCAACTGATGCAGCGTGGGGGGTAAAGAACCTGCAACATGGTTTGAATCTTCACATGGACGCTCCTATTCTTTGCACAATGAACCGTCCTCCGACCCTGATTGACCGCGCAGCCCTCCTGCGCAATCGACGCCGTGCAACACATGCGCCGGTGCGCTTTCTCCATGAGATCGCGTTCGATGAACTCAAGGATCGCCTCGGTATGGTTAACAAAGAGTTTAACGCACCAATAATCGTGTCGGGGCAAGGCGACTTCTGGCATGGCCTGATTCCCGATGCGCCCTTGATTGCGGATGAGGACACGCTGTCGCTCGAAGCTGGCGCGCATGATCTGGTCATACATGCAATGGCTCTGCATTGGGCGAACGACCTTGTGGGTCAGATGATCCAGAGTCGCCGGGCACTCAGTCCCGACGGCCTTTTTCTGGGGGTTCTTCTTGGCGGGCAGACTCTTTCGGAGTTGCGCGCATCGATCGCGCAGGCCGAGGCCGAAGTGGTTGGTGGCCTGTCTCCACGCATCGCCCCAATGGCCGAGATACGGGATCTCGGCGGTTTGTTGCAGCGGGCGGGGTTCAACCTGCCAGTGGCCGATAGCGTGACCATACGGGCAAGCTATGATTCGCTGACGGCGCTGATCCGTGATTTGCGTGGTATGGGCGAGACAAATGCGCTGAAGGATCGCCTCAAACGCCCATCACGGCGCAGGATTCTTGAACGCGCCGCAGAAATCTACACCGACGCCTATGCCGGAGATGACGGGCGCCTGATAGCAACTTTCGAACTGATTTTCCTGCTCGGATGGGCGCCTGATCCGGATCAACCAAAGCCCTTGCGCCCGGGCTCTGCACAGGCACGATTGGCTGAGGCGCTGAACGCGAAAGAATTCCCGCTCAAAGATTGATCTGTATCGTCAAAACTATATCTGTCCATGGAACAACCATGTCAGGGGCAGGCGATGAAAGACGACAATCCGAACCTTCAGGTTCCCGAGCATGCGGCAACGGATCATCCCAAGATACCACAGCAAAAAATCGGTGTTCTCATCGCCAACCTGGGAACCCCGGATGGTTATGATTACTGGTCGATGCGGCGCTATCTGAATGAGTTCTTGTCAGATAAACGTGTGATCGACTATCCGTCCTGGAAATGGCAGCCGCTCTTGCAGCTTATCATCCTTACCAAGCGGCCATTTTCCAGTGGAGCGGCCTACAAGTCGATCTGGAACGTAGGCAGGGGCGAAAGCCCCTTGATGAGCATCACCAAAGATCAAACCGCTGCGATTGCTACAGAAATCGCCAAGCGTTTTGGTGATGAGGTCGAGGTCGATTTCTGCATGCGCTATGGCAATCCATCGACCGAATCCAAGGTTCGCGAGATGGTTGCAAAAGGCTGCACAAAGCTTCTCTTTTTCCCGCTCTATCCGCAATATGCGGGCGCCACGAGCGCCACGGCGAATGATGAGTTCTTCCGCGCGCTCATGAAGGAGAAATGGCAACCCGCCGCGCGCACCGTGCCGGCCTATTTTGACAACCCGCAATATATCGACGCACTCGCGCAATCCGTCGAGACCGCGTATTCCGTGGCAGAGACGACGCCCGATCTTCTGGTTGTCTCTTACCATGGGATGCCGAAACGGTATCTGATGGAAGGAGATCCATACCATTGCCAGTGCCAGAAGACGACACGGCTCTTGAAAGAGCGTCTGGGTTGGGCGGATGACAAGATCACAACCACGTTTCAGTCGGTTTTCGGTCCCGAAGAATGGCTGAAGCCCTACACGGTTGAAGAGGTTGCACGACTTGCCCGCGAGGAGGGCAAGAAGAACATCGCGGTCATTGCGCCAGCCTTTTCCGCCGACTGCATCGAGACGCTGGAAGAGATCAATGAGGAAATTCAGGAGAGTTTTGTCGAGGCGGGAGGCGAGAGTTTTCTCTATATCCCGTGCCTCAATGATCAACCTGCCCACATCAAGGTTCTATCGGAAATCATCACCGACAATCTGAAGGGCTGGACCGGGTAGGTCTGCCTGTTTGAAAAAGGGCGGTGGAGATTCACCGCCCTTTCTCGAATTCGGGTCTTGCCGAAATCAGTCTACGGCAACAGCAATGATTGCAGCCAGAACGAGCAGCGGAATGATGATTCCGCCAGCCGACGAGCTTGCAGTTTCTTCCACGATGACCGGAGCTTCGATCACGGGATCGGCCATCGAGCCGGCATAAGCGGTCGAAGCAGCAGCAGTCAGAGCAGCAGCCAGAACAAGTTTCTTCATATTATCCTCCAGATATTTGCCCACCATCAGGCGTCATGACAGATGGCAAGCACTCAAGACTTACCTCGTAGCACTCACTAATCAGCAAACCCGAACGATTGCAAACCCATCTTGTTGCGGAGCTACCTGTGGGGGTCAAAATGTCGTCAAATAAGCAACACTTGGGTGCCAACTTCGGTCAGTTCGAAGAGCTCTGCAATATGCTCGTTGTAAAGACCGATGCAGCCGTTGGATGATCGACGGCCAATCTTGCGTGTATCGTGCGTGCCATGGATACGGTAATAGGTCCAACTGAGATAGAGTGCGTGTGTTCCCAGCGGGTTATCCGGCCCCGGTCCCACAAAGTCAGGCCATTCGGGATTGCGCTCTTTCATGGCGGGTGTCGGGCGCCAACTTGGGCCAATGACCTTGCGCACGACCTTGGTGCGGCCCAGACGAGTCAGGTCTTCGGTGAGGGGAACACTGGTGGGGTAGAGCTTGTAGATGGACTCATCCTCAGACCAGAAATGCAAAGCGCGCGATGAAATATCAATCAGGACAGCACCCTGTTTCAGATCGGAGAAATAGGGCCGCCAGTCGAGAGAACGGAAGCTTGAGATATTGCGGCGCACCACCTCACCGACATCACGTTCGACCTCGACCGTATCTGCTCCATCAATGTTCTGTGCGATGGCAGGAGTGGCCAGACTCGCCGCGCCGCCGGCAACAAAGATGCGGCGATTCATGTTAGTCATCAGGTTACGGTTCATTGCGCCCTCTTCACGACAACGGTAGATAGAATGGTATCATATTGCGTGAATGACCCAGTCGCAATTCAAACAAGCGTCATTGCGCTGACACATGCCGATGTGGGTTTGAAAGGCATCATGGTCAAGCTATGGCGTAGGGAACAAAATTTGGATGGTATCATGACTCGACTCTTCGGTTTTTTGCTTGCGTGCCTTGTCTTGCTGCAAGCTTGTACGGCGACGACGGCGCCACAGCTTGGTGCGGATGGAAAGCCGATTCCAAGATTGTATCGGATATCGGCCGGATCAACGGCGAAGATCCAGTTCCGCGTTCTTGATTCGGTGAATGCCCTGCGACAGGCTGCCGGGGCTCCTTCCGTTGAACTTGATGCGCAGTTGAATGCGGCGGCGGCAACGCATTCGCGTGACATGTCGATCCAGAACCGTCCCTGGCATTTCGGGTCCGATGGCTCTTCTCCGGTCGACCGCGTTCGCCGTGTTGGATACGAAGGAACGATGCTGGGCGAATTGATATCCGAGACCTACGAAACCGAGTTGGAAACACTGGGCGCGTGGATGGAACAAGAAGATACGCGGCGGATCATCCTCGACAAGCGCGCGCGGAATCTTGGTTTCGCGTGGTTTCAGGAACAAAACGGCAAGATATGGTGGACAATGATCCTGGGGTCATGACGTCAACGTTCAGGGGTTGATCGTGATCGGTGTGCCGTTTCGAACCATCGCGTAAACTTCTTCAATTTCCCTGTTGGTGACGGCGATACAACCGGCTGTCCAGTCCTGACCGCCATTCCGGTTTTTCGAAGGGCGGCCGTGGATGAATATATCACCGCCGGGGCTGCGTCCTTTTGAACTGGCATAGGCGTGGTCGGCGGCATTTGGATAGGACACACCGATGGACAGATGGAATTCGCTGTTTGGGTTGCGTCGGTCAATGACATAAGTGCCCTCCGGCGTCCTTCCGTCGCCCTCAAAGCGTTTGTGCCCGAAGGGTGCGAATCCAAGACCGATGCGATAAGATTTCAAGACCTGCTCGTGATGGAGGAGATACATTGCCCGATCGCCCTTGTTGACCACAACATGCGTGACCTCGGGTCCGTTATAGGTCCTGAACTTTGACGAACATCCCGCCACGCTGACCAGAATCAGCGTAATTGCCAGGAACCTTAGTATCCGCATCCTGCCGCCCCAAAACCGTTTTGGGTCTGTTTACTATGTTATCGCTTGCGCCGTTATCATTTTCTTTTGGCTCACGCCGATGTGAGAGAGAAGGCGGCGGCCAGTTCGATATGCGTTGACCAGCGGAATTGATCGACCACCTGGACCCAGTCAAGCGTGTATCCTGCTGCAACCAGGGTCGCGGCGTCGCGGGCAAAACTGCGGGGGTTACAGGAGACATAGGCGAGATTTCCGGGTTTTGCGCGGCCAAGTTCCCGGATCTGGGCATCGGCACCGGCGCGGGGTGGATCGATGACGCAAGCATCAAAATCTAGGAACTCTTCGGCGCGGAGCGGATTGCGAAAGAGATCGCGGGTCTCGCTTGTCACGTGCTTCAAGCCGTTCGCTTTTCGCCATCCCTTTTCGAGTGCCTGCACCATGGCATGATTGCCCTCGACCGCATGGACCCGGGCTTGCGCTGCCAGGGGAAGTGCGAATGTGCCACATCCAGCGAACAGATCGACAACGGAATTCGCGCCTGAAACGATCTCCTGGATCGCGCTGCGCAAGCCGGTTTCGCCTTCTCTTGTCGCCTGCAAGAAGGCGCCCGGGGGCGGGATGACCTCAATCGATTCAAATGATTGAACCGGCGGGTGGCGCGTGACGATGACCTCGCCATTCCATGTCAGTCGGGCAAGGTCCGACGCTTCGGCCACACGCGCCAGATCAACCAGCATTGGACCATTGGCATCGGCTCCGCCCAAAGCCGCAACATCCAGCCCGTTATTCGACACGGTGATCGTGACATTCAACTCACTCCTTCTACTGGCACCGATCACAGCAAGTTGTTCAGCTACGGCAAGACCGGCAAGCAGGGCGGGATCGACCAGTTTGCAGTCAAGCGTAGCGATGATCTGATTCGACGCCCGGGCGTGGAACCCGGCAAGCGCGGATTTCTTGGTACGCCGTGCCGAAAATACGGCACGGCGGCGCGATTGCGAAGGCGAAGTGATAATCGGCCGGAATGAAGCCGACAGACCATGCGCGTGCAGCGCGTGCTTCACCACTTCGACTTTCCACTCGGCGACCAAAGGGTCGGATGCGTGCTGCAACTGACACCCACCGCAAAATTTGAAATGTCGGCAAGGCGGCGAAACACGCTCCGGCGACGGGATCAGAATGCGCATGTCGCTCAGCCGATCACCGTCAAGCGATCCGCTCACCTCTTCGCCCGGTAACGCCAATGGTGCAAAGACCGGTCCCGGGGCGATTCCGTCACCCTGCTGGCCAAGCCGCTCAATCTTGAACCGCTGCATGTCTCAGTCCTCATCGGGCAGCGCGAGAAGTGCCTCACGCGACAGCTGAAACCCCGAGGCGATCCACGCCTTTTCCAGGTCTTTCAAGCGCCGTCCAAGGGCTGGACCCTGATAGCCCGGCATCAGATCCCGCGCCCTTATCGGGAAACGTGCCCCTGCGCCCATTCGGGCCGACGCAAGGTCATCAGGGCTTGGCACTTGTTCCGACAGGGCTGCACGCAAAAGGATAATATCCTGAGCGATGGCATAAGAATGCCGATAACCCAGGACAGCAGGATCTTCCGTCGCGCAAGGCGCCGATTGCAAGGCGGTCAGGTGGGCGGTCTCTTTCCGGGAAAGGCGCAAACGGTCGGGCACGTCTTCCCCGCCAAGGCACGCGAGCCGCCGGATTGCATCAGGCTCGATGCCCAGATCGTCCTCGGCGTGAATGAGGACGGCAAGCGCATGGTCGTTGGCCCCGGGAAGAATGATGCCCAGAACACCGGTTGCGCGCATCGCGGCGACAGACGGCGCCGGATCGGGCGCAGCCAGGAGCTTCTTCATCTCGGCGCCAACCCTCTCGCGTGACAACGCACCGAGACCCTCGAGATGGTCGGCGACCGCAGCGAGGCCCTCGGGATCTATCCCGGCCTGAGCGTCACCATACCAGGCATGAAACCGGAAAAAGCGCAGCACACGCAGGTAATCCTCGCGGATGCGGTCAGCTGGGTCTTCGATGAACCGCACGCGCCGTGCCCGCAGGTCGGCAAGCCCGCCAAGCGGATCAATGATCTCACCATCGGGATCGGCATAGAGCGCGTTCATCGTGAAATCGCGTCGCCGCGCATCGTCGGTGACATTGTCGGCATAGGCGATCACCGCGCGTCGCCCGTCTGTTTCGACATCGCGACGGAAGGTCGTGATTTCATGGGGAATACCGCCGGACACCACAGTCACGGTGCCATGGTCGATTCCCGTTGGAACCACCTTGCACCCGGCCCGTTCTTCAAGCGCACAAACCGTTTCGGGGGTGGCATCGGTCGCGATGTCGATGTCGCTCACCGGCTTGCCCAGAAGGGCATTGCGGACACAGCCTCCGACAAAGAGCGCCTGATAACCGGATTCGGTCAGGGTGCGGCACACCGCCTGCGTATGCGCGTTTTTGAACCAGTTTCCGGTGATCCGCATCAGCCCGCCATCCGTTCGGCCAACCCACGCAGTATGCGCGCCGTGGCCCCCCAGACATAGTAAGGTCCGAAGGGCACGGTGTAATAGTATCGTCTCTGCCCGAGCCACCGGCGAGACTGAACCGAGAACCGGGAAACATCGGCGAGATGCGACAATGGAACCGAGAATATCTCGTCGACTTCTCCGGGTTCAGGCCGGGTGTCAAAGGGTTCAATGACCCGACCGACGATTGGAGTGACGATGAAGCCGGTGACGGTTTCATGCGTTGGCAGAGTGCCCAGAACTTCTATATTCGATGCGTGAAGTCCGATTTCTTCATGTGCTTCGCGCAAGGCAGCGGCCGTTTCGTCGGCATCGCCGGGGTCGACCTTGCCCCCCGGGAAAGCGATTTGCCCGGGGTGGTGCTTGAGCGCCGAAGACCGTTTGGTCAGGATCACATGCAGAATTCCGCGCTCTTCGGAAAGCGGGACCAGAACGCCGGCCGGCCGCAATTGGCGCCCTGCGGGCAGAACTTTGTCGGGGTTCAGATCGAAATCGGACGATGGGCACCCCTGCCGGTTCAGGGCAGCATGCACCGGGCCGAAAGGGTCACGACTTGCCATCCGGCTGCTCCTGCGCCTCGAAGCCGAGCGATTTGGGGTCGAGATCATAATGGCGTCCGCAGAACTGGCAATCCGCGGTGACACGGCCATCCCTGGTTGTCATTGTCTCAATATCCTTGGCTGAATAAATCGAGAGGCTCTGCCTCACGCGTTCCTCAGAGCAGGTACAGCCGAAACGCACGGGCTGGGCGTCAAAGACGCGGGGAACGTCTTCATGGAACAGGCGCACCAGCAAATCGGTGGGCGTGATGGATGGGCCAATGAGTTCAAGATCGTCCACCATGTCGAGAAGAAGATTGGCGCGGTTCCAGTTTTCTCCATCCTCGCCTTCAAGCAGGTCACCCGCCTGAAGAAGTCCGCTGTCGCCCGATCCTCCTTGCCCCTTGGCCAGCGGTGAAGCCTTTGGCATGTGCTGAAGCATGACGCCGCCCGCGCGCCAGCGTTCCGCGCCGCCTGATTCGATCGATTTCCCGAAACTCAGCGAAAACCGGGTTGGAAGCTGCTCGGACTGCGCAAAGTAGGCTTCGGCACAGGCGGCGATGGAATCACCGGTTAGCGGCGTGATGCCTTGATAGGGAGTCATCCCTTTGCCTTGGTCAATCAGGATCGCGAAATAGCCTTCGCCGATCTGGTCAAATGGATTGCCTTTGCCCAGTTTCTCGCGGTCAAAGCTTGCATAGGCCCGGAGTTGCGCAGGTTCGCCTTCTTTTGAAGGGCTGAAATAGTCGGTGGCGATCATGCGCACAGGGCCCTTTGATTGAACCTGGAGCGACAGTTTCCAGCGCAGTTTGATGGTCTGTCCGATGAGGGCGGTCAACAGCGCCATTTCCGCGACCATCGCCTCGACAGGCTGGGGATAATCATGCTGGGCAAGAACACCCCCAAGGGTTCGGTCGAGTCTTGCGACGCGTCCGCGGATATCCGAATGGTCGAGTTGGAACGGCAATACCGAGTCGTCCCAGGCGATTTGAGTTCCGAAGGTCATGGGGTTTCCTTGTTGGCCGAGCTTTGGCATACCGCGTGAATATAGGTGCGGCAATGGAAGGTCCAAGAGAAAGCCGATGATACCAAGGATCGGAGCGCCGCCCACAAGATCACGGCGCTATGTCTTGCGTCGAGGCGTTTACGCGGTCTTGCCGCTTGGCAAGAACCTTCTCCTGACGTTCCAGACGGCGCCATTCGATGAATTGCAATTGCCCGGCGGTGGCGTCGAGGCCGGGGAGCCGCCGCTCCATGCGTTGCATCGTGAAGTGTTCGAGGAGACCGGTTGGAAGATTGCGTCTCCACGCCGGCTCGGGGCGTTTCGCCGGTTCACCTTTATGCCGGAATACGAAATCTGGGCCGAAAAGCTGTGCGAGGTTTTCGTGGCGCGACCGGTGCGATGCCTTGCCGAAGCGCCTGAAGAATATCATACCCCGGTATGGATGGGCGCGGACCTCGCTGTTCGGGAACTTGGCAATGCCGGGGACAGGATGTTTGTGGCGCGCTATCTTGCAAGACCCTGATACTCCAGAAGAACAGCCGAAACATCGTCGGGAAAGTCACCGTCACCGGCGAATTCCGAAAGCTTCCAGATCACGGATTCGAGCAGAGCGGTGCTTTTCGCACCCGAAAGCCCGCGCAGGATGTTTTCAAGACCCTCCTCGTTGAGCAAGCCGCCATCGGGGTCCGGACATTCGGTGATGCCGTCCGAGAAAATCATCAGCCGGTCACCGGGCTCAAGGATAACGGAAAACTCCTCGTAAGAAGCGCCGGGAATCAATCCGACGGGTAGCCCCCCCGGCCCATCCTGTTCAATGGTGCCATCGGCACGTTGGACCAGCGGGTGGGGATGCCCGGCCTGTGCCATGCGCACGCGCCCGCTTGCGAGATCGACATCGGCGAGGAGCAGGGTAAAGTAGTGTTCGGTGTCCATTTCATTCAGAACGAGTTGATTCAGGTGCTCGATCACCTTGGCCGGGCTTATCGGACTCTTGTCGAAACCGGGGATGGCTTCGATCGCGATATTCTGTTCCGGCGCGGTGGACGAGAGATAGCCCGCCAGCCGCGCCGTCATCAGGGCCGAGCTGATCCCGTGCCCCGAAACATCTATGGAAAAGAAGCCGATACGGGTTTCGTTGACCGGGAAGAAACCCACGAGATCACCCCCGACATGGCCACTCGAATGGAGCATGAGTGAAATCTGTGCTGCGCCGAAATCTCGAAACCTCTCGCGTATGAGAGATTGCTGGAGCTTCTTCGCTTCGACAAGGTCGCTGTCGATCGAGTAGTAAAGAGATTGAATTTCCTCAAGGGCACTGTTGATAAGGCGGTTCTTTTCGGTCAGTTCCCGTTCCATGTTCAGGATGCGTTCCCCGGCATTGAGCCGCGCGCGAAGTTCGGCGGCGTTCACGGGTTTGGTCAGGAAATCGTCAGCACCATTGTCAAGCCCGAGGGCCACTTCGTTCTTTTCGCTTTTCGAGGTGAGAAGGATGAAATAACCATAGCTTTCGCGTTCCATCGCGCGGAATGCCTTGCAGAATTCGAGCCCGTTCATGCCCGGCATCATCCAGTCGCTGATCACCATGTCCGGTTCGGTTTCACGACAGAGTTCCAGTGCCCTCTGACCGGATTCGGCCTCGAGCACATGGTAACCCCAGCGGTTGAGAGATGCCTTGAGGATATGGCGTTGCAGCCGGCTGTCATCGACCACAAGAACGATGGGCATCCGGTCCCGCACCGGGGCCGGTCCGCCTTTGGGCCGGGCATTCATTCGTGGCTTACATGTCATTTGCCAGCCTGTTGCGACAAGTCCCTCGGGATCATTCGGACGTATATAGCTCCCAGACATTTAACGACGCATGAATGTTAAAACGCGAACTTCTTGACCGGTAATCTGACCGGATCGAAAGACTCGCTTAATTTTGTTGCTGCATGGTTCGCTCATACGAAACCTCATGTGAGACGGGGCGATGATTGACTGGGACAAGGTGGATGAACTTCGAAACGACATCGGTGAAGACGATTTTGGTGAAGTCGTCGATCTGTTTCTTGAAGAGGTCGAGGAGGCGATGGAAGAGTTGCGGGCGGGATTGCCCGGGGACAAGATCGAATGCTGCCTGCACTTCCTCAAGGGCAGCGCGTTGAACCTCGGGTTCTCAAGCTTTTCAGAGCTTTGCGCCAAGGGTGAGAGCGCTGCTGCCGGCGGCGATCACGCGTCGATTGACCTTTGCGAAATCGTCCAGACCTATGAGGCGTCCAAGGTTGCTTTCCTCAAGACGCTGGAGAACCGTAGTGTGGTCTGAGGCGCGCCGCGCCGGGGGCGATCCTGTCAGATCAGGAACTCGGCCAGGATATTGTCGTTGGTGATGTCCCTGTAGGTGAATCCGGCCGCGTCCAGCCGGGTCAGGAGAGTATCGAAATTCTCGCGTTTTGAGGTTTCTATGCCGAGCAGGACCGACCCGAAGTTTCGTGCTGATTTCTTGAGGTATTCAAATCGCGCGATGTCATCCTCGGGGCCGAGAATATTGAGGAATTCCTTGAGCGCGCCGGGGCGTTGGGGCAGGCGCAGGATGAAGTATTTCTTGACCCCCGAAAACCGCTGCGCGCGTTCCTTGACCTCGGGTAGGCGTTCGAAATCGAAGTTCCCGCCTGAGGTGATGCAGACAACCCGCTTGCCCTCGATCTGGTCGGCCACATCTACAAGAACGTCGACCGCCAGCGCGCCGGCGGGTTCGAGGACGATCCCCTCGACATTCAGCATTTCGAGAATCGTGGTGCAGATGCGATCTTCGGGCGCGGCGTAGATATCTGATATATCGAATTTTTTCAGCGTCTTGAAAGGCGCCTCTCCAATTCTTGCGACGGCGGCGCCATCGACGAAACTGTCGATCCTGTCGAGCGTGACCGGCGCCCCTGCGCGGATTGCGGCGGCGAGGCTTGTGCCGCCCTCGGGCTCGACAAAGCTGTAATGCGTCGCATCGCCGAAATACTGGCACACGCCGGCCGAAAGCCCGCCGCCGCCGACGGGCAGGATGATGTGATCCGGGGCGCCGCCGATCTGGTCGGCGATTTCAACGGCGACCGAGGCCTGCCCCTCGATCACGTCATCGTCGTCGAAGGGGGCGAGGAAATGCCCGCCCTCGGCCGTGCAGAAGCGTTGCGCCTCGGCCAGCGTGTCGTCGAAATAGTCGCCGGTCAGGCGAATCTCGATCGTATCGCCACCGAAGATCCGGGTTTTCTGGATCTTCTGCTGCGGTGTCGTCACCGGCATGAAGATCACGCCCTGCACGCCGAAATGCTGGCACATGAAGGCCACCCCCTGCGCGTGGTTGCCCGCAGAGGCACAAACAAAAAGCCGCGACGCGGGTGCCGCATCCAGAACCTTGCGCATCGCGTTGAACGCACCGCGCAACTTGTAGGACCGCACCGGCGAAAGATCTTCGCGCTTGAGGTAAAGATCGCAGCCGAATCTTTCGGAAAGGTGAACGTTACGTTGCAGCGGTGTTTCGGGAAACACCTGTCGCATGGCGCGCTCGGCCGCACGGGCCCGGGTATGGAAATCCTGTTGAAAGCTCATGCGTTCTGTGTGGCCCAGCGCGCGATGGCTGGCAAGCCCCGCGCCTTGCCCTGCCATGGAAAACCCTTTATCGCGCGGTCAAACAAACGAGGGGAACAGCGATGTCCGCGCCGAAGAAAGTTGTGCTGGCCTATTCCGGCGGCCTTGATACGTCGATCATCCTGAAATGGCTTCAGACGGAATATGGCTGCGAGGTCGTGACCTTTACCGCCGATCTGGGCCAGGGCGAGGAGTTGGACCCGGCGCGGGAAAAGGCCGAGATGTTGGGAATCCGGCCCGAAAACATCTATATCGAGGATGTGCGCGAGGAATTCGTGCGGGATTTCGTGTTCCCGATGTTCCGGGCGAACGCGGTCTATGAGGGGCTATACCTGCTGGGCACGTCGATTGCGCGGCCCCTTATTTCCAAGCGGTTGATCGAGATCGCGGCGGAGACCGGCGCCGATGCGGTGGCGCATGGGGCGACCGGCAAGGGCAACGACCAGGTGCGGTTCGAACTGGCGGCCTATGCGCTCAACCCCGATATCAAGGTGATCGCGCCGTGGCGGGAATGGGATCTGACAAGTCGCACCAGGCTTCTTGATTTCGCGGAGAAAAACCAGATTCCGATCGCAAAGGACAAGCTTGGCGAGGCGCCGTTCTCGGTCGATGCGAACCTGTTGCATACCTCGTCCGAGGGCAAGGTGCTGGAAGACCCGGCGGTAGATGCGCCGGATTACGTGTACCAGCGCACGGTGCATCCAGAGGATGCGCCGGATCAGCCGGAATTCATCGAGATCGGCTTTGAAAAAGGCGATGCGGTGAGCATCAACGGCGTGTCGATGAGTCCTGCCAACATACTGACGGTATTGAATGAATACGGGCGAAAGCATGGTGTCGGGAGGCTTGACCTGGTCGAGGGGCGGTTCGTGGGGATGAAATCGCGCGGCATCTATGAGACGCCCGGGGGCACGATCCTGCTTGAGGCGCATCGCGGGATCGAGAGCATCACGATGGATCGCGGCGCGATGCATCTCAAGGACCAGATCATGCCGCAATATGCCGAACTGATCTATAACGGGTTCTGGTTCAGCCCCGAGCGCGAGATGCTTCAGGCGCTGATCGACAAGAGCCAGGACTATGTGAGCGGCACGGTAAGGTTGAAGCTTTACAAGGGCTTGGCCCGAACAGTGGGGCGCTGGTCGGAATATTCGCTCTATTCGGAAGAGCATGTGACATTCGAGGATGACGCGGGCGCATACGATCAGAAGGACGCGGCCGGGTTCATCAAGCTCAACGCGCTGCGGTTGCGGCTTTTGGCGATGCGCAGGAACCGGGTCGGCGGCGAATAATCGCCGGTGGTTAACCGCGAATCGATCCGGGCAAAAAGGGGGGTGATTTGCATGCACCCCCCGGCTGTTTTCCGTATGCCGAAAAAGCGGAATTCCGGGGTTAACCGGGCGCGCGGTCGATTTTGGCAATCAAATCTTAACTTCGGCTAATTTTTCGTAAAACGGGAGCGCATCCCGGGCCAGCGCGGCGCGCTCTGGCGGCAGATCGGGGAGCGGGCCCTCGGCCGGGGCGAAGCCGGTCGAGGCGTGAACCGAGCCATACCAATGCGGCGCCCAGACGCCATCATCCTTGTGGCCGCCGGCTGGCCAGGAGAGCATCGCCGGATCGAAGGGCAGGCCGATCGCGTCGCAGAGTTTGCGCAGCATCGTTTCGGGGGCGCGGCGGATGTCGGCGCTGTCGATCACGATGGGGGTCTGGCCCAGGGCGCGGGTGTGATCGTAAAGCGCGGCCTGCTGGGCAAAGCCGATATCGTCGAGTGTGGGGTTGTCGTATTTCGCGCCGAAACTGGCGACCACGCGGGCGGGGTGGCGGATGAGGAAGATATTGACGGTTTCGGACATCCAGTCGCGCGGGATCGCGGGGAGCATGTGCTGGGTCATGTGTTTCTGGTAGAAATGCGGCTTTCCGCCCGGAACAGGGCCTGACAAATCGTCAATGACCCGCGCGGGATCCTGTGGCTGGGCGGCGAGGATTTTGTCGCGCATCGGATGGGCGAGGCCGGTCTGCGCGAGATAGACGGCATAGAAGGGTTCGTCGATCACCGCGCAATCGGGGCGCGCGCCGAATGAATACATCATCGCGGTCGAGAGATTGCGGGGGCCGGACCACATGGCGATACGCATATTGGGGGTCTTTCGTTTCTTGCAGCGGGCGGTGGGTTGGGACAACCCACCCTACGATACGAGCGCCTTGTAAAGCGAGCGCAGGCGTTTGGTGACGGGGCCCATTTCGCCGGTGCCGATCTGGCGGCCGTCGATCTCGCCGACCGGGGTCTGGGCGCCGAAGGTACCGGTGAGGAATGCCTCGTCGGCGCCATAGGTATCGACGAGGGAGAAGTTGCGTTCATGGACGGGGATGGCGTTTTCGCGGCAGAGGTCGATGACCTTCTGGCGGGTGATGCCGTTCATGCAGTAATCGCCCGTGCTGGTCCAGACCGCGCCCTTGCGGACGATGAAAAAGTTGCAGGCGTTGGTGGTGTTCACGAAGCCGTGGATATCGAGCATCAGCGCCTCGTCGGCACCGGCCTTTTCGGCGGCGATGCAGGCGAGGATGCAGTTGAGTTTGGAATGGGAGTTGAGTTTCGGGTCCTGCGTCATCGGCAGGCCGCGGATATGGGGCACGGTGGCAAGGCGGATGGGGCGGGGGATCGAGGGGCGCGAATGCTCCATGATGATGGTGACGGTCGGCCCCTGTTGCGAGAGCGAGGGGTGCTGGAAGGGCCGGGTTTTCACCCCGCGCGTGACCATCAGACGGGCATGGGCGTCGCTGTGCATGTCGTTGGCTGATTGTGTCTCTGACACGGCGGAAATGACCTCGTCGCGGGTCATGCCGATGTCGAGGTCGATGGCCTTGGCGGCCTCGAACAGGCGGTCCATATGTTCATCGAGAAAGGCCCATGTGCCGTTGTAGAGGCGCAGCCCCTCCCACACGCCGTCGCCGAGCATGAAGCCGGAATCGTAGACGCTGACCATGGCCTGTGCCTTGGGGACGAGGCGGCCGTTGAGCCAGATGAGGATGTCTTCGTTGCGGGCGTCCTCCTGGGCCTGGTGGGGTGTGACGTGGTCTTGCATCGCGGTCTCCTTTGATTGGACGCTAGCGTTTTTCGGGCCGGTGCCAAGGGGGTCACGGGGTTTCACCTGTGCGTGATATCGGGTTTCTGGGGATTGGCGGGGCCATTCGGGCGCGGCATGCTGGCGACAGGAGGTATCTGTGATGTTGTCGATGAAGGACATGAAGCCCTTTGCGCTCAGCCTGCTGATCGGGGTTGCGGTTCTGCTGCAATGTGCGCGGGCCGAGGCGGGGCCGCGCGAGACGTTGGTGGTCGCGGGCGGCTGTTTCTGGTGCGTCGAGGCCGATTTCGAGCGTGTGCAGGGCGTGATCGAGGTCGAGTCGGGCTATACTGGCGGGACGGTCGAGAACCCCAGCTACAAGCAGGTGGTGCGCGGGGGAACCGGGCATTACGAGGCGGCGAAGATCATCTTTGATTCCGGCCAGGTGAGCCGCAAGCAGCTTCTGGAGATGTTCTTTCGCTCGGTCGATCCGACGGATGCGGGCGGGCAGTTCTGTGATCGGGGCGAGAGCTATCGTACGGCGATTTTCGTCTCTGACACGGCGGAAAAGGCGCTTGCCCAAGAGGTGAAGGCCGAGGCGCAGGCGGCGCTGGGCCAGGAGATCGTGACGCCGGTGCTGGAGGCCAAGACGTTCTGGAAGGCGGAGGATTACCACCAGGACTATTACAAGAGCAAGGATCTGGTCCTGACCCGGGCCGGTCCAAAGAGCAAGGCATCGGCCTACAAGTTCTATCGCCGGGGCTGTGGGCGTGACCAGAGGGTGCGCGAGCTCTGGGGCAGTGCGGCGCCCTTTACTGGGTAGGGGGCGCTGCCCCTAAGGCGCAAAACGCCAAGGGTTTTGTCGCCTTCCCCCCGAGGTATTTTCAGTCAGATGAAGACCCGGGTCAGTCCTGAGCGGCGAGGAAGGTGTCGACCTCGGACCATGTGGGGATGGCGTTGGCCGTGCCGGGGCGAGTGACCTGAAGCGCGGACGCGGCGGCGGCGAGGCGCATGGCGGCGTGTGGTTCCAGCCCCTGATCCATCGCGGCGGCGGCATAGCCGATGAAACAATCGCCTGCGCCGGTGGTGTCGACCGGTGTGACGGTGAAGGCTGGGGCGTTGGTTTCCGCGCCGGTGGATTGATCGCGCCAGGTGGCACCCTGTGCCCCGCTTGTGATGAGCAGGTGCGCAACCGGCAATTCGGCAAGCGGGGTTTTCAGCGCGCGGGTGAGCTGATCGGCCTCGACCGCGTTCATGACCATGAGATCGACATGCGGCATCATCGCCTGAGCGGCATGCGCGTCGAAGGGCGCGGCGGAATAGATCACCCGCAACCCGTGGGCGCGGGCGATCCGTGCGGCCTCGACCTGAAGATCGGTTTCGTTCTGCAAGAGCAGGATGTCGCCCCGGCTGGCGGCCGAAATTGCCGATTCAAGCTGTGACAGGGACTGAGTCCGGTTGGCGCCGGGAAAGATGATGATGGCGTTTTCGCCCTTGGGGTCGATATTGATGACGGCATGGGCGGTGGGCGTGTCTGTGGCGATGACATGGGCGCAATCGACGCCGAAATCGCGCAGGCGGGCCACCATGGGCGCGCCATCGCGCCCGACCGCGCCGATATGGATGACATCCGACCCGGCCAGCGCGGCGGCAACCGACTGGTTCGCGCCCTTGCCGCCGAGCCCGGTGCTGTAGGCCGTGGCGGCCAGGGTCTCCCCGGGTGCGGGCAGGTGCGGGACGGAATAGAAATGGTCGATATTGATGGAGCCGAGATTGTAGATTGTCATGGCCGCCCCTCCCCGGACGGGCGGCTCAGCCGACCTTGCAGGCCGCCAGCACCGCCATGTTGAGAATGTCGTTCACGGTGGAGTTCGAGGAACAGATCTGGATCGACTTGTCCACGCCTGCGAGAATCGGGCCGATCACGGTGGCGCCGGCCATTTCCTGCATCAGCTTGACCGAGATCGAGGCCGAATGGCGCGCCGGCACGACGAGGATATTCGCGGGGCCGGTGAGGCGCGAGAACGGGTAGTTCTGTTGCGCCTGGGCGTTGAGGGCCACATCGACCGTCATTTCGCCCTCGTATTCGAAATCGACGCCGCGCCGGTCGAGGACCGCGGGGGCCTGGTGCATCTTTTCGGCCCGTTCCGAGCGGGGATAGCCGAAGGTCGAGAAGCTGGCGAAGGCGACGCGGGGTTCAAGCCCGAGATGGCGGGCGACGTCGGCGGCGCGCATGGCGATGGTGGCGAGATCCTCTTCGTCGGGCCATTCATGCACCAGCGTGTCGGCGATGAGCACGATCCGGCCCTTGTGCAGCACCGCGGTCACGCCCACGGCGCCATGGGCGGCGTCGGTGTCGAAGACATGGTTGACCAGATCGAGGACATGGGCCGATTTGCGGGTCGCACCCGTCACCAGCGCGTCGCCATGGCCGTGGGCCAGCATCAGCGCCGAGAACACGTGCCGATCACGCGCGGCCAGGCGGTGGATGTCGTGCCGGTCAAAGCCCTTGCGCTGAAGCCGCTGGTAGAGGAAATCCTTGTATTCATCAAGATGCGGGGTGTTGGCGGCGTTGACGATCTCGAGTTCGCTGACCGCGTCGGCCAGCCCCTCTTCGGTGAGCTTGGCCCTGACATCGGAGTCACGCCCGACAACGAGCGCATGGCCCAGGCCGGAGCGTTGATACTGCACGGCGGCGCGCAGCACGCGGGGGTCGTCGCCCTCGGCAAAGATCATTCTGGCCTGTGCGGCGCGGGCGCGTGCGTTGAGGCTGCGCAGGATCGAGGCGGTGGGGTCCATCCGGCTCTTGAGGGTGAGCTCGTAGGCCTCCATGTCGATGATCGGTCGGCGGGCCGCGCCGGTCTGCATGCCCGCGCGGGCCACGGCCGGGGGAATGGTGTGAATGAGGCGCGGATCGAAGGGGGTGGGGATGATGTAATCCCGCCCGAAGCTGAGTTTGCGGCCATAGGCCATGCCGACCTCGTCGGGCACGTCCTCGCGGGCGAGTTTGGCCAGCGCCTCGGCGCAGGCGATCTTCATCTCGTCATTGATGGCGCGGGCGTGGATGTCGAGCGCGCCCCGAAAGAGATAGGGAAAGCCCAGCACGTTGTTGACCTGGTTGGGATAATCGCTGCGACCGGTGGCGACAATGGCGTCTTCGCGGACCTCGTGGGCCTCTTCGGGGGTGATCTCGGGATCGGGGTTGGCCATGGCGAAGATGACCGGGTTGTCGTTCATCGAGGCGACCATCGCGGGCGTGACAGCGCCCTTGACCGACACGCCGAGGAACACGTCGGCACCTTTCATCGCCTCTTCGAGGGTGCGCAGGTCGGTCTTGATGGCATGGGCGGATTTCCACTGGTTCATGCCGTCGGTCCGGCCCTGCCAGATCACGCCCTTGGTGTCGCAGGCGATGCAGTTCTCGTGCCGCGCGCCCATGCGTTTCAAAAGCTCGATACAGGCGATGCCCGCCGCGCCGGCGCCGTTGAGGACGATGCGGCAATCCTCGATCTTCTTGCCCGAGAGGTGCAGCGCGTTGATGAGGCCGGCGGCACAGATCACCGCGGTGCCGTGCTGATCGTCGTGGAAGACGGGGATGTCCATCGCTTCCTTGAGCGTCTGCTCGATGATGAAGCATTCCGGGGCCCTGATGTCTTCGAGGTTGATACCGCCGAATGTGGGGCCCATCAGCTTGACCGCGTCGATGAATTTCTGCGGGTCTTCGGTGTCGAGCTCGATGTCGATCGAGTTCACATCGGCGAAGCGCTTGAAGAGCACGGCCTTGCCCTCCATCACCGGTTTGCTGCCCAGCGCGCCGAGATTGCCCAGGCCCAGCACGGCGGTGCCGTTCGAGATCACCGCCACGAGGTTGCCCTTGTTGGTATAGTCGTAGGCCAGTTCGGGATTGGCGGCGATATCCTCGCACGGCACGGCCACGCCGGGGGAATAGGCAAGCGACAGATCGCGCTGTGTCGTCATGGGAACGGTGGCCTGCACCTCCCACTTGCCCGGGGTGGGTTCGAGGTGGAATTGCAGCGCATCTTCGCGGGTGTATTTGGTGTTGGACATCGGTTTCGCCTTGCGTCGGGTCAGAGCCTCTTACACGGGGTGGGGGCACGTCTCAACAGAAACAAGCTCTTTCGCGCGGGGGGCGGGGTTTGTAAGGTCGGTGAAAGGAAAACCGGGGGGCTTTCGTGACATCCGCAAAATCCGCAGTCACACCGATGATGGCGCAATATCTGGAGATCAAGGGGCAGTATCCGGGGGCGCTCCTGTTCTATCGGATGGGCGATTTCTACGAGCTGTTCTTTGACGATGCGGTGGCGGCGAGCGAGGCGCTGGATATCGCGCTGACCAAGCGGGGCAAGCATCTCGATCAGGATATCGCCATGTGTGGGGTGCCGGTGCATTCGGCCGAGGGGTATCTGCTCACGCTGATCCGCAAGGGGTTTCGGGTGGCGGTCTGCGAGCAGATGGAAGACCCGGCCGAGGCGAAGAAGCGCGGTTCGAAATCGGTGGTGCGGCGCGAGGTGGTGCGGCTGGTGACACCCGGGACGCTGACCGAGGAGTCGCTGCTGGAAGCGCGGCGGCACAATTACCTAGCGGCCTATGCCGAGGTCAGGGACGAGGCGGCGCTGGCCTGGGTGGATATCTCGACGGGGGCGTTTCACGTCATGCCGCTTGCGCCGGTGCGGCTGGGGCCGGAACTGGCGCGGCTGATGCCGTCGGAAGTGGTGGTGTCGGAGGCGAAGGAGGGTGATCTGGCCGGAATAGTGACTGAAACGGGGGCATCGCTGACGCCATTGGCCCGGTCGGCATTTGATTCCGGGTCGGCGGAAAAGCGGCTCAAGGCGTTGTTCGATGTCGGCGCGCTCGATGCGTTCGGGGCGTTCGGACGGGCGGAATTGTCGGCCATGGGGGCGATTGTCGAATGGCTCGAGATCACGCAGAAGGGCAAGTTACCGATCCTGCGGGTGCCGGTGCGCGAAGGTGCGGCGCGGGTGATGCAGATCGATGCCGCGACGCGGGCCAATCTTGAGTTGACGCGGTCGCTTTCGGGACGGCGGCAGGGATCGCTCCTGGCGGCGATCGACCGGACGGTGACGGCGGGGGGTGCGCGGTTGCTGGAGCGGCGGTTGTCGTCGCCCTCGCGGGTGATTGACGTGGTGCGCGACAGGCTCGATGCGGTGGAGTTTGCGCTGGAACAGGGTCGAATCGCGGGCAATCTGCGCGAGGCGCTGCGGCGTGTGCCGGATCTTGACCGGGCGCTGTCGCGGCTGGGGCTGGAGAGGGGCGGGCCGCGTGACCTGGCTGCGGTGCGCAATGCGCTGACCCAGGCCGAGGCGATTGCCGCGTCGCTGGCAGGGGTGGAGTTGCCCACGTTGCTGGCCGAGGCGGTGGGGGAGTTGCAAGGGCATGGCGCATTGCTCGACCTGCTCGATCGGGCACTGGTGGCCGAACCGCCGCTTCTGGCGCGTGATGGCGGGTTCATCGCGGAAGGGTTCGACGCGGAACTGGACGAATGCCGCCGGTTGCGGGACGAGGGGCGCGGGGTCATCGCCGGAATGCAGGCGGATTATCAGCGCGAGACGGGTATTCAGAGCCTGAAGATCAAGCACAACAACGTGCTGGGCTATTTCGTCGAGGTGACAGCGACCCATGCCGAGAAGATGCACGGGAACGAGGCGTTCAAGCATCGCCAGACCACGGCCAACCAGGTGCGGTTCACCACCGTTCCGCTGTCGGAGATGGAGACCAGGATTCTCAACGCCGGGGGGCGGGCGATCGAGATCGAAAAGCGGCTCTATTCCAGCCTGAGCGGGGCGATTCTTGACGTTTCGGACCGGTTGTTCACCGCGGCGCGGGCCTTGGCCGAGTTGGACTTGTCGGTGGCGTTGGCCGATCTGGCGCGGGGCGAGAACTGGTGCCGGCCCAAGGTCGATGACAGCCGGGCGCTGGTGATCGAGGGCGGGCGGCATCCGGTGGTGGAACAGGCGCTACGGTCCGAGGGTGAGCCGTTCATTGCCAATGATTGCAGCCTTGGGACGGCAGAAGATATCTGGCTGTTGACCGGGCCGAACATGGCGGGCAAATCGACCTTCCTGCGGCAGAACGCGCTGATTGCGGTGCTGGCGCAGATGGGATCCTTCGTGCCGGCAAGCGCGGCGCATGTGGGGATGGTGAGCCAGTTGTTCAGCCGGGTCGGGGCCTCGGATGATCTGGCGCGCGGCCGCTCGACCTTCATGGTCGAGATGGTCGAGACGGCGGCAATCCTCAATCAGGCGGATGATCATGCGCTGGTGATCCTGGACGAGATCGGGCGGGGCACGGCGACCTATGACGGGTTGTCGATCGCCTGGGCGACGCTGGAGCATCTGCATGACGTGAACGGTTGCCGGGCGTTGTTCGCGACGCATTACCACGAGATGACCGGGCTTTCGGCCAAGTTGGAGCGGGTCGAGAACGCCACCGTTGCGGTCAAGGAATGGGAGGGCGACGTGATCTTCCTGCACGAGGTCCGGAAGGGGGCGGCGGATCGGTCCTACGGGGTGCAGGTGGCCAAGCTGGCGGGGCTGCCCCCGGCGGTGGTGGCGCGGGCCAAGGTGGTGCTGGAGGCGCTGGAAAAGGGCGAGCGCGAGGGCGGCAATGCCAAGAAGGCGTTGATCGACGATCTGCCGCTGTTCGCGGCCATGCCGGTTCAGGCGCCCGCGCCGGTGGCGAAAGAAAGCGCCATCGAGGCCATGTTAGAGACGATTCATCCCGATGAAATGACGCCGCGCGAGGCGTTGCAGGCGCTATACGAACTGAAAGAGGCATTGAAGACATGACGGCATTGTTTACCCATCGCGACTGTTTGAACCACGTCACGCCCCGGGGGCACCCGGAGCAGGTGGCGCGGATGCACTCGGTCGAGGCGGCGCTGGCGCATTTCGACACGCTGGATCGGCGCGAGGCGCCGCTGGGTCGCGATGAGGACATCCTGCGTTGCCATCCGCGCAAGTATCTCGACAGGATCGCGTCGCATGGGGCGGGGCCGCTCGATGCCGATACGCATATGTCCGAAGGCAGCATGCAGGCCGCGCGGCGTGGCGTGGGCGGTGCGGTGACGGCGGTGGATGCGGTTCTGTCGGGCGAGACCAGGAATGCCTTTGTCGCCACCCGCCCGCCCGGCCACCATGCCGAGACGGCGCGGCCGATGGGGTTCTGCCTGTTCGGAAACGTCTCTATTGCGGCCAAACACGCGCTGGATTTCCATGATCTGGCGCGGGTGGCGGTGGTGGATTTCGATGTGCATCACGGCAATGGCACGCAGGATCTGTTGTGGGACGAGCCGCGCGCCCTGCTCGCGACGTCCCAGCAGATGCCGCTTTGGCCGGGCACCGGTGATCCGAGTGAGCGGGGCGCGCATGACAACGTGCTCAACGTGCCGTTGGCGCCGGGGAGTGACGGGGCGGTCATGCGGGCGGAATACGAGGAGAAGGTTTTCCCCCGGCTCGATGCGTTTCGGCCCGAGTTGATTCTCGTCTCGGCGGGGTTCGATGCCCATGCCGACGATCCACTGGCCAACCTGGCTTGGGTCGAGGAGGATTTCGTCTGGCTGACCGAAAAGATCTGCGCAATGGCCGATCTGCATTGCAGCGGGCGCGTGGTGTCGGTGCTGGAAGGCGGGTATGACCTCGATGCGCTGGGGCGCAGCGTGGCGGCGCATGTGCAGGCGTTGAGCGTGGCGTGACGGCTCAGGTGATCTGGCGCAGATCCTCGAACAGGGCCTCGGACATGGCGCGGGCATGGGCGATGCGGTCGGATGACATTTGCGGGTGTTCGACGCGGATCAGGGTCTCGTAGGCGATCATGTAGGGCAGGAAGGCGTTGGATTCGCGCTCGGAGAGGGAAAAGGCCGACGCGAAGGCGTCGAGCGCGCCCGCATCGACCCCGAAGCGGCGGTGTTCCGAGGGCAGCATGCCGCGCCGGGCCATGTGGGTGAGGGCGCGGGCCATGTCCTTGTAGATCGGCGCGTGGTTCGAGCCGCCGGTGTCGATTCCGGTGAGCGTGTCGCCGTCGAGGATCAGGTTGTTGAGGTGGAAATCGCCGTGCGGAATGGCGACGCGCCAGTCCGGGTCCTCCAGTTGGCGCGAAAGCTTGTGCAGTTTTTGCAGGATGCGCGATTCGATGTCGGTCAGTTCGGGATGGGGCTGTTTCGCGGCGGCGGTTTCGGCCCATCTGCGCCAGGGGCGGCGGTTGATGCCACGGCGGGTGATCGTGGGCGCCATGTAGGCGTGAAGCCAGTCGGCAGCGCGGGCGATGAGCGGCGGACGCTGGGCGGTATCGAGTGCCCACAGATGGGTGAGGAGTGGCGTGCCGGGGACATGCGCAATGATGGTAAGCCCCGAGTCAGGGTCGAAATGGAGCGGCTCGGCCACGCGGTTCGCGCCCTGCGCCATGTGGCCCCATGCGCGGGTGAGTTCGGCCCATTCCTCGGCAAAACCTTTGCGGTTGGCATCGTCGAGCGGCAGGCGGAACACCACGTCGCGCCCGTCGATGCGGCCCTGGAACACGGCGCGTTTGCCGGGCACGAGGCGCAGGGCCTGATCGACCCCGGCGCCGGGGACGTGTCGGGCAAGAAGCGCGTCGA
>JAABTV010000022.1 GCA_011389685.1 Paracoccaceae bacterium | reverse complement strand
TTTCGAGATGGTCATTCATGCTTCCTTTTGGTGAAGCATGAACCGGATCACTCATACACAAAAGAACGGACACTCTCGGAAAATCGGGCCTGACCGCCGGCAGGGTGCCAAAAATCCGCGACGGATTTTTGAGCGAATTCCGCGACGGAATTCGCCCCCCTCAAAGCCGCGCGCGCGCCGCGACCGACTGCATCGCCGTTTCGAGATCATGCGCCAGTGTCGCGGCCATCGAGCGGAACACGAGGATGAGGAACGCGTCCTCGCCCAGCCGGGTGAGCGAGCCCATCATATGCGCGATCTCGCTGCGCGCGCTGTGGCCGCGTTTGAACGATGCGCGCCGCAAATCAAGCGGGGTCAGCCGGGCCGACACCGCTTGCGCCCCCGCGCCCGACAGCCGGACCACCGCCCAGGCATCGGATTGATCGGTGAGTGCCGCATGCCGGGCCAGCCCCGCATCGGGCGCCGGTCCGACCAGCAGCGCCTGCCCCTGCCCGAACCAGAGCGCGCGCGCGCCTTCCTTGCCGGTGCTGCGTCCGGGCTTGGGCCAGGCCATGCCATGCGCCTTTTTCAGGGCCTCCGACAACGCCCCCTCCTGCCCCCGGTAGGGCGCAATCGAGGTGAGCGCGCAGGGCGGTTCCTCGCTGGCCGTCACCGCGCCGATCGAGAGCGGCAAGAGCCCGGCGCAGGGCGTGGACGCGATCAGGTCAAGGTCGGTTTCAGCCACGGGCGCGCCCTCCTTCGGGGTCGAAAAAGACCGGGTTGCAGACCTCGCAGGTGGTCTCCACCCCGCGCAGGTGATCGACCATGCGGATGGTCTCGCCGATCCGCTCGGGCCCGCGTTTGAGAAAGCCCAGCCCGATGAAATGGCCCAGCGTCGGCGAGAAGCCGACCGAGGTGACATAGCCCTGATCGTTTTCGCGCGTGGCCTCGGCGCCCGCGTCGAAGAGATGCGCCCCGGCGGTGAGCTGTTTGACATCGCCCGTGGGTTTGAGGCCGACGAGGCGTTCGCGGCTCTCCTCCATCAGGCCCGGGCGCTGGCTGGCGCGCTTGCCGATGAAATCCTTCTTGCCGCTCATCATGCCCTGCATGCCGATGTCAAAGGCGGTGGTGCGGCCGTGGATCTCGGCATGGGTGATGAAGCCCTTTTCGATCCGGAGCACGTTGAGCGCTTCCATTCCGTAAGCGCCGCCGCCCAGCGCCTCGGCCTGTCGCTTCAGCAGCCGAAACAGGCTGTCGCCATGGCGCGCGGGCACCGCGATTTCATAGGCATGTTCGCCCGAGAAGGAAATGCGGAACAGCCGCGCGTCGATCCCGCCCAGCGTGACGGCGCCGCAGCCCATGAAGGGAAAGCTCTCACTGTCGATCGGCGTATCGAGCAGGCCGTTCAGCAGCTCGCGCGATTTCGGACCGGCGACGGCGAATTGCGCCCATTGCTCGGTCACCGGCATGAGCCGCAGATCGAGATCGGGGCGCAGGCCCTGGCGGACGAATTCGAGATGTTGCATGACCGGCCCGGCGGCGGCGGTGGTGGTGGTCATCAGGTAATGGTTGTCGCCCAGCCGCGCGGTGGTGCCGTCGTCCATCACGTGGCCATCCTCGCGCAGCATCAAACCGTAGCGCGTGCGGCCCACCTTCAGCGTAGAGAACATGCCGGTATAGACGAAATCGAGGAAGGCGCCCGCATCCGGCCCCTGGATGTCGATCTTGCCCAGGGTCGAGACATCGCAGATGCCCACCGCGCCGCGCACGAACCCGACCTCGCGGTCGCAGGATTGCCGCCATGTGGTCTCGCCCGGGGCGGGGAAATACGAGGGGCGATACCAGAGCCCGGCCTCGATCATCGGCGCGCCGGCCGCGACGCTGGCCTTGTGCGAGGTGGTGAAGCGTTCTGGCGCAAAGCCCTTGCCTTGGGCACCCGCGCCCATCGCGGCGATGGAAACCGGCACGAAGGGCGGGCGATAGGTGGTGGTGCCGGTCTCGGGGATGGTGCGGCCGGTGGCGTCGGCCAGCACGGCGAGCGCGTTCACGTTGGAATTCTTGCCCTGATCGGGGGCCATGCCCTGCGTGGTGTAGCGCTTCATGTGCTCGACCGACCGGTAGGCTTCGCGCGCGGCGAGGTTCACGTCCTTGACCGTCACGTCGTTCTGGAAATCGAGCCAGGCGCGGCCCTTGCCCGGCACCGACCAGAGCGGGGTGATGTCATAGGCGCCATCCTCGGCGCGGGGGATATCCGGCGTGCCGGGTTTCAGCCCCAGATCGGTGAGCGCGGCCTGCGCGGCCTCGGCGCCTTGCGCGAGGCATCGGGCGGTGGAGAAGGCGCCGTTGGCCGAACCGGCGGCGGCAAGGCCCGGCACCATGCCCGGGCGCGGGACAAAACCGGCGATGTCGGGCGACCAGTCCGGCCGCCCGCCCATGTGACAGGCGATGTGCAGCGTGGGGTTCCAGCCGCCCGAAACAGCGAGGCAATCGGCCCGCACCTTCTCGATCCCCGACAGGGTGGCGATCGAGACCGCCTCAAGCCCCTTGCGCCCTTCGGAGCCGCAGACATGGCCGGCGTAGAACGGCACGTCGAGCGTCGTGGTCGCGCCCAGCCGCGCATCAACGAGCGCGGCGACATTGACGCCCGCAGCCAACAGATCGGCGGCGGTGCGATGGGCGCCATCGTTGTTGCCAAAGACCACGGCCGAGCGCCCCGGCGCCACGTTCCAGCGGTTGAGATAGGCGCGCACCGCCCCCGCCATCATGATCCCCGGACGGTCGTTGTCGCGAAACGCCACCGGCCGCTCGAGCGCCCCGGCGGCGAGGATCGCGCGGCGCGCGGTGATGCGCCAGAAACATTCGCGCGGCGCGGGGCCGGGGTGCGAGACATGCAGCGCCACCCGCTCAACCGCGCCATAGGTGCCGCCGTCATAGGCGCCACTCACGGTGGTGCGGCGCATCAGGCGTACATTGTCCATCGCCCGCAGCTTCGCCACCACGTCTGCCGCCCAGTCGCGGCCCGCCTGTCCCCCGACCTCTTCATTCTCGGCATTGAGCCGCCCGCCCATCACGCTGTCCTCGTCGGCAAGGATCACGTCGGCCCCGGCCCGCGCGGCGGTGAGCGCCGCCATAAGGCCCGCAGGCCCCGCCCCGATCACCAACAGGTCGCAATGGGCGAACGCCTTTTCATGGCGATCCGCGTTGGCCTGCCCCGAAAGCGCACCTAGGCCGGCGGCGCGGCGGATCATCGGCTCGTAAAGCTTTTCCCAGAAGGCGCGGGGCCACATGAAGGTCTTGTAATAGAAGCCCGCGCCAAAGAACGGCGCCGCCAGATCATTGAGCGCCAGCAGATCCCAGTCGAGCGAGGGCCAGCGGTTCTGCGAGCGCGCCTCGAGCCCGTCGTGAAGTTCGAGCGTGGTGGCGCGCAGGTTGGGATCCTGCGCCGCCCCCTGCCCCACGGTCACGAGCGCGTTGGGCTCCTCGGAGCCGGCGGTCATGATGCCGCGCGGGCGGTGATACTTGAAACTGCGCCCGACCAGGCGGATGTCGTTGGCCAGAAGCGCCGAGGCCAGCGTGTCGCCGTGATAGCCGTCAAAGGCATGGCCATCGAAGGAAAAGCGCAAAGGCCGCGCCCGGTCGATCAGCCCGGTTCCGTCGATCCTCATGCCACGCCCTCCTTGACGGCGCTGGCGAGGTCCACGGCCGCGATCTCGTGGCTGCGCGTGTCGCGCGTCACCACCAGCCAGGCGGTGCAGCCCATGTCGTGATACCACAGCTCGCGGGTGATGCCGGCCGGGTTGTCGCGGTTGTGCACGTAGTCGCTCCACGCCGCATCCCCCGCGTCGGGATCGGGACGGTCGAGGGCAAGCGCGTCACCCTTGTAGGTGAATTCGCGGATGTCGCGGGCGCCGCAACAGGGGCAGTCAATGCGCATGGGGGCCTCGCAGGATCGGAGCACGGAGGGCAGCGCCCGCCCCGGGGTGGGCGTGAAGCGCCCGCCCCGGGGCGGGCGCTGTCCGGCGTTTCGCCGGGCAAATGTCGAGATGCTGGGCCATCGTCATGATCCGCCTTTCAGTGCAGGTTATGCTGCGCGCCGGTGCCTTCTTCATCCATCAGCCCGCGCCCGGTTTCGAACCGGTCGAGGCGAAAGCCCGCGGCATGTTCATGCGGCGTGCCGGTGGCCATCAGATGCGCCATGCACCAGCCCGAGGCCGGCACCGCCTTGAACCCGCCATAGCACCAGCCGCAATTGAGAAAGAGCCCGTCGATATGGGTGGCGTCGATCACCGGCGAGCCATCGGGCGACATGTCCATGATCCCGCCCCAGGAGCGCAGCACCCGCGCCTTGCCGATCATCGGCATCAGCGCCATGCCCGCCTCCATCACATGTTCGGCCATGGGCAGGTTGCCGCGCTGCGCATAAGATGCGTAAAAGTCGATATCGCCGCCAAAGACCAACCCGCCCTTGTCGCTTTGCGAGATGTAGAAATGGCCCATCCCGAAGGACACGACATGGTCGATCACCGGCTTGAGCCCCTCGGTGACGAAGGCCTGCAAGACGTGGCTTTCGATCGGCAGGCGCATCCCGGCCATCGCCGCCACCTGGCTTGAGCGTCCGGCCACGACCAGCCCGACCTTTTTTGCGCGGATCGCGCCGCGGGTGGTCTGCACGCCGGTCACCTGCCCGTTCTCGATGTCGATGCCGGTGACCTCGCAATTCTGGATCAGGTCCACGCCGCGCTGATCGGCGCCGCGCGCATAGCCCCAGGCCACCGCGTCATGCCGCGCGGTGCCGCCGCGCGGATGGTAAAGCCCGCCATAGATCGGAAAGCGCGCGTTGTCGAAGTCGAGATAGGGCAGGATCTCGCGCACGCCGTCGCGGTCGAGCAGGATCGCGTCATCGCCCTGGTTGATCATCGCGTTGCCGCGCCGGGCAAAGGCATCGCGCTGGCCGTCGGAATGGAAGAGATTGATCAGCCCGCGCTGCGAATGCATCACGTTGTAATTGAGATCCTCTTCGAGCCCTTCCCAGAGTTTCAGCGAATGGCTGTAGAATTCGGAATTGCCCGGCAGGAAATAATTGGCCCGCACGATGGTGGTGTTGCGCCCGACATTGCCGCCGCCGATATAGCCCTTTTCCAGCACCGCCACGTTGCGCAGCCCGTGGTTCTTCGCAAGGTAATAGGCGGTCGAAAGCCCGTGCCCGCCGCCCCCGATCACGATGGCATCATATTCCGCCTTCGGCTCGGGGTCGCGCCAATGCGGTTTCCAGCCCTTGTTGCCGGTCAACCCTTCGGTCAGGATCTTCAGCGCGGAAAAGCGCATGCTCGTCTCCCATGTGAGTGCCCCGGAGTGAACCAAGTCGCGGGCAGCTTAGCAACCGGGGCGCAGAGGAAAACCCGGGTTTTCGACAAAAAAGCGCCAGGGCGCGACAAGCCCGCCGCGCCCGGATCGAAACCCGGTCGCGCGCTATCGGGCGGGCACCGTTTTCTTTCGAGGAAAACGGCCCGGAATTTTCGAAAAATTCCGGGTCCGCGGATCAGAGACCCTTGGCGCGATAGCTCGCCGCGACACGCCCGATGGCGACGAGATAGGCGGCGACGCGCAGATCCTCGACATCGTCGCGGTCGTGCCAGACCTCGCGCATCGACTGGTAGGCGGTGCGCATGGTGTCGTCGAGCCCCGAGCGCACCAGTTCAAGCTCATCCGCGCCGCGCAGGTATTTCTCCTTGAACTCGGGGCGCAGCGACCACGATTTGCCCAGGTAACGGTCGAGCCGTTCAAGCTCGTCCACGACAAGCTGGTGGCGGGCTTCTTCCTGGCGGCGCTGCATCCGGCCAAACCGAATATGGGAAAGGTTCTTGACCCATTCGAAATAGGACACGGTCACGCCGCCCGCGTTGGCATACATGTCGGGAATGATGATCGTGCCCTTCTTGCGCAGGATCTCGTCACCGCCGGCGGTGATGGGGCCGTTGGCGGCCTCGATGATCAGCGGAGCCTTGATCCGCGCGGCGTTTTCCATCGTGATCACGCCTTCGAGCGCGGCCGGGATGAGGATGTCGCAGTGTTCTTCCAGCACCGCGCCGCCCTCGGCGGTGTGGGTGGCGTCGGGAAAGCCGGAAACCCCGCCATGCTTGGCCAGCCAGGCATGCACCGCCTCGACATCGAGCCCGGCCTCGTTGAAGAGCGCGCCATCGCGTTCGATGATGCCGGTGACGGTCGCGCCATCCTCCTGCTGGAGGAACTTGGCGGCGTGATACCCCACGTTCCCGAGCCCCTGCACGATCACGCGCTTGCCATCTAGCGTGCCCGAGAGCCCCGCCTTGGCCACGTCCTCGGGGTGGCGGAAGAACTCGCGCAGAGCATATTGCACACCGCGGCCCGTCGCCTCGACCCGCCCGGCGATGCCGCCGGCATTGAGCGGCTTGCCGGTGACGCAGGCGCGCGAGTTGATGTCGGTGGTGTTCATCCGGGCATACTGATCCGAGATCCAGGCCATTTCGCGCTCCCCCGTGCCCATGTCGGGGGCGGGCACGTTCTGGGCCGGGTGGATCAGGTCGCGCTTGACCAGCTCATAGGCGAAGCGGCGGGTGATCAGTTCAAGCTCGTGCTCGTCCCAATCGCGCGGGTCGATGCAAAGGCCGCCCTTGGAGCCGCCGAACGGGGTTTCGACCAGCGCGCATTTGTAGGTCATCAGCGCGGCCAGCGCCTCGACCTCGTCCTGGTTGACGGCGGTGGCGTAGCGGATGCCGCCCTTGACCGGTTCCATATGTTCGGAATGCACGCTGCGATAGCCAGTGAAGGTGTGGATCTGGCCGCGCAGGCGGACCCCGAAGCGCACGGTATAGGTCGCGTTGCAGACCCTGATCTTTTCTTCCAGCCCCGGCGGGAGGTCCATGATCGCGACGGCGCGGTTGAACATCAGATCGACGCTTTCGCGGAAACTCGGCTCTTTCACAGCAGACATTGTGACCTCCCATCTGCATAAAATCCGGGCACGACTCACCCGAGGTGATGAACAAGATGTCGCAGCTTGGACGAGAATTGCAAATTCCTCTTTTCAGCGCATGAAGATGGGCGGCGCAAACAGGTCAATTCGAGTCCAATTGTCGGAGAATTTGAAACAATACGGCCGGAGTGGCCGGTCAATAGCGGAATCCAGTTACAAAGACATGGTTAAGCCCCTGTTTTTGCCTAATTTTGGCCATAGTCCGATGGCAGAGGATCAGGCGGAGTAATGTCTGTCGCGCGATCATTGCGACGGGCCGGGGTGCAGGTATTTGGGTGAAGTCATGACACGGATCGAACAGAATCGGGGGCCGGGCCCGGATCGCGAGACGCCCGCGCGCGGCGGATTTCGCCAGCGGCTGCGCGGTTTCGGGCGCGACGAAAGCGGCGTGATGATCGCCTTTTCGATCTTCTTTTTCCTGATCATCCTGATGGTGGCGGGCATCGGCGTCGACCTGATGCGATTCGAGATGACCCGCACCCGGCTTCAGGCGACGCTGGACCGGGCGGTTCTGGCCGCCGCCGACATGCAGCAGCCGCGCGATCCGGCCGAGGTGGTCGAGGATTACCTCACGACGGTGGGTCTGCGCGATGTGACGCTGAACACGCCCGACGTATCGAGCGGGGTCAATTTCCGCATGGTCAATGCCAGCGCCTCGATGCCGATGCGCACCCAGTTCATGCACATGCTCGGGGTGAGCCAGCTGACCGCCCCGGCCTTGTCGGGGGCCGAAGAGCGGATCGACGGGATCGAGATCGCGCTGGTGCTCGACATCTCGAACTCGATGAACTGGAACAACCGGCTGATCAATCTCAGACCGGCGGCGCGCGATTTCATCGACACGGTGATGGCGCTGGCCGAGCCGGGCCATGTGGCGGTGTCGATCATACCCTACAACACCCAGGTCAATGCCGGCGCGGCGCTGTTGCAGCACTACAATGTCTCGACCGAACACAACTATTCGCATTGCGTCGATTTCGAGTTCGGCGATTTCAGCTCGGCCGCGCTCTCGCCGGCCGCGCCGCTGCAACGCACCGGGCATTTCGATTACTTCACCTACGCCAGCGGCACCTGGCCACCCGAGGCCGACGCGATGCCGATGCCGGTCTGCCCGACCCGCGCGGGCAGCGATATCACCGTGTTCGAGACCGACCCGGCCGCGGCCCGCGACAAGATCGACGCGCTGACCGCCTATGGCAACACCTCGATCGACATCGGCATGAAATGGGCGATGACGCTGCTCGATCCGGGCACGCGCGGGGTGATCACCGACATGATCGCCGAAGGCGACGTGCATTCCGACAATCTCGGCCGCCCGGTGAACTATGGCGAACCGAACGTCCTCAAGGTGATCGTGGTGATGACCGACGGGCAGAACACGACGCAATACATGCTGCCCCCCGACCGGCGCGACGGACCATCGGACATCTGGTATCACCCGGACACGGACACGGTATCGGTCTACATGCCGCGGCCCGGGCCGGATTACTTCTGGCTGAGCGACAACGCGTGGCATGACGACCCGCGTGGCAATCATACCGCCGATCCGGACGAGGCGATCCGGCTGAGCTATCCCGAACTCTGGGCCTTCCGCTCGATCGCGCAGAACGCGCGCTATCATTACGGGCCGGCCTATTCGGCCAATGGCAGCAGTCTTGGCGCGGCCTGGTCGGACTGGTATTCGAACCTGCCGGACACGATTCCAGGTTCGCAGAAGGACGCGCGGCTCCAGAATGTCTGTGGCACCGCCAAGTCCAACAACGTGATGATCTATGCCATCGGGTTCGAGGCGACGACGAACGGCAATACCCAGTTGCGCAACTGCGCCAGTTCGCCCAGCCATTTCTTTGACGCCGACGGTGTGGACATATCGGATGCGTTCCAGGCCATCGCCGCCTCGATCGCCCAGTTGAGGCTGACACAATGACCCGTTTGACCCGCCTTCCCCGCGCCCTGCGCCGCTGGCGCCGCGACCAGCGCGGCACCGCGACCGTGGAATTCGCCATCATGTTCCCGATCTTCGTGACGCTGTTCCTGTCGTCGGTGGAGCTCGGCATGATCATGTTTCGCCACGCGATGCTGGAACGTGGCCTCGACCTGGCGGTGCGCGACATCCGGCTGGGCACCGGGACGAACCCGGATCACGACGACATCAAGGACGCGATCTGCAATTTCTCGGGGGTTCTGCCGCAATGCACCGACAATCTGCGGCTCGAAATGATCCGGGTCGATCCGCGCGCCTTTGCCGGACCGCCTGCCGAGGGCGATTGCATCGATCATTCCGAAGAGGCCACCCCGGTGCGCAATTTCCTGCATGGCGGTTCGAACGAGATGATGCTGCTGCGCGCCTGCTACGTGTTTTCCCCGGTGATCCCGACATCCGGGCTCGGCTATTACCTCGAGGTGGACGGCGCCGGCAATGCCGCGATGTTCGCCACCTCGGCCTTTGTGCAGGAGCCCAGCTGATGGCGATGACGATGACCAAACCGATCCGGCGGGCCAGGGCCCGGCTGCGCCTGTTCAGGGGCGAACAATCCGGCACGGTCACCATCGAGGCGGTGATCATGCTTCCGATCCTGTTCTGGGCGTTCTGCGCGCTTTACACGTTTTTCGATGCCTATCGCTATACCAGCATCGCGCACAAGACCGCCTACACGATCTCGGACGCGATCTCGCGCGAGACGAACCCGATCGACGACGCCTATCTCGACGGGCAGCACGAGTTGATGTCGTTCCTCACACGGTCGTCGAACACCCACCGGCTGCGGGTGACGATCGTGCGGTTCGACGCGGACGAGGACGAATACCTGACCGAGTGGTCAGAGGTGCGCGGCCCGGTCACGCCCCACCCGGAAGGCGATGCCAGCGCGCTTGCCGATCAACTGCCGACGATGGTGGACGAAGAGCGGCTGATCATCGTCGAGACCTGGTCGGATTACGAGGCGCCATTTCGGATCGGCCTCGACGACACCGCGATCCAGACCTTCGTCTTCACACGACCGCGCTTTGCCCCACAGGTCTTGTTCGAGGCAAGCACCTGAGCGCGGCGCGGGGGCCTTCGGGCCCCCGCGATGTTGCGCCGCGCAGGCGCAGAATCCGGCGGGAATAGGGCAACTTTAGCGCGAAATTCGCGAAAACCATAGCCTTTCTCCCTGTTGCGACCGCATTCTGCCCGTATTTTCGCCGTCTTCCTTCGCTAACTCTTAACCATAGGACTGTGCCCGAAACGGGCCCGGCTTCGTAGGTGCCAGTGATTGGAAGAGATGATGGATCGGAATTCCGAAACCGCTATCGCAGGAGACCCCCCGCGCCGGTCGCGGCTTGCCCGACTGACCTCCCGGTTCCGCCGCTTCGGACGTGACGAGGATGGTGTGCTGGTGGGGTTCGGGGTCTTCCTGATCCTGATGATGCTGATGGTCGGGGGGCTTGGCGTCGATATCATGCGCTTCGAGCTGACCCGCTCGAACCTGCAACATACGCTCGATCGCGCGGTTCTGGCCGCCGCCGACCTCGACCAGGAACTCAACGCGGTGGACGTGGTCAACGACTATTTCTACAAATCCGATCTCAGCGGTTACCTGACCTCGGTGACGGTGGATCAGGGGCTGAACTACAAGGAAGTGTCGGCCACCGCGGAAATGGAGATGAACACCCAGATCATCCACATGATGGGGATCAACAAGCTCACCGCGCCGGCCGCGGGCGCCGCGGCCGAGAGCGTGGACGGCGTGGAAATCTCGCTGGTGCTCGATGTCTCGGGCTCGATGGGATCCAACAACCGGATCCACAACCTGCGGCCCGCGGCCAAGGATTTCGTCGGCACGATGCTCAATTCCAGCCCGGTGGGCGATGTTTCGATCTCGGTCGTGCCCTATGCCACGCAGGTCAATATCGGCCCGACGCTGGCCCAGCATTTCAACCTCACCGACGAGCATGATTTTTCCCATTGCGTGGAATTCGACTGGTCCGATTTCAACACCACCACCATTGCGACCAGCGCCAGCCTGCAGCGCACCGGCCCGTTCGACCCGTGGTATACGACCGAGCAGAACCTTGTGCTGCCGGTCTGTTCCGAGGACCCCAATAACGAGGTCGTCGCCTATTCGATGAACCAGGGCGCGCTCGAGAGCTACATCGACAATCTCGACGTGGGCGGCAACACCTCGATCGACGTGGGGGTCAAATGGGGGGCGGCGCTTCTCGATCCGACGATGAATCCGGTGGTCACCGACATGATCGCCGATGGCGATGTGGATTCCGCCTTTTCGCATCTGCCTACCGCGTACAACGAGGACGTTCTCAAGGTGCTGGTGGTGATGTCGGACGGCGAAAACACGGCGCAATACTATCTGAACGACAACTACCAGGACGGCAACACCGATGTCTGGTATTACGAGGGCTATGTGAGCGGCCAGTATCGCCGGATCTATTCGATCAAGTATGGCTCGACCTACTACTACAAACAGCCCAGCGGCAGCCGCGCCTACTGGTATTATCCCTATTACGGCGATGAGCCCTTTGGCGGCGACGACGCACAGCGCCTGACCTTTCCGCAACTCTTCCACCAGGCGTCGAACCGCTATATCGCCTATGAGCTTTACAGGGACATCTGGAGCAGTTCCTACGCCGGCAGCTACTGGCGCAGCTATGCCTACAGCTATGTCGGCAGCGGGACCAAGGACAGCCGCACCGACGCGATCTGTCAGGCGGCCAAGGATGCCGGGGTGATCGTCTTCACCATCGGGTTCGAGGCGCCGTGGCGCGGCCAGCAGGTGCTGGAAAGCTGTGCCAGCTCGCAAGGCCATTATTTCGACGTCAACGGAATCGAGATCAGCGACGCCTTCGCCTCGATCGCGTCCTCGATCTCCAAGCTGAGGCTGATCCAATGAGCATGCACACCCGGATCGCCACCCGGATCACACGGGCCGCGCGCCACTGGCGGCATCGCGAGGATGGCAGCGCGACGATCGAGTTCGCCATCCTCTTTCCCGCCTTCATCATGATCTTTCTCAGCTCGGTCGAGTTGGGCATGATCACCCTGCGCCACGCGATGCTCGAACGCGGCATGGACATGGCGGTGCGCAATATCCGCCTGGGCACGGGCACCGCGCCGCAACATAGCGAGATCAAGGCCGAGATCTGCGAGTTCGCCGGGGTGATTCCGGGCTGCGCGACGACGCTCAGGCTCGAAATGGTGCCGGTCGATCTGCGCAACGCGGTCAACGTGCCCACCGATGTCGATTGCGTCGATACCTCGGAAGAGGTGCATCCGGTGCGCACCTTCGTCAACGGGCAGGAAAACGAGTTGATGATCTTGCGCGCCTGCGTGAAATTCGACCCGATCTTCCCGACAACCGGACTTGGCAAGCAACTCAGGACCGACGGCGCCGGACAGGCCGCGCTGGTGGTGTCATCCGCCTTCGTTCAGGAGCCCGATTGATATGTTCAGAAAAATTCGCACATGGCTCAGGGCGTTTCGCGACGAAACCCGCGGCACGGTGGCGGTCGAGGCCGCCATCATCTTTCCCATGGTGTTGTGGGGGCTGCTGGGCACCTTCGTCTATTTCGAGGGCTATCGCCAGGCCTCGATCAACACCAAGGCGGCCAATACCATCGCCGACATGCTGTCGCGCGAGACTGCCGATATCACGCCGACCTATATCAACAACACCAAGGACCTGTTCGATCACCTGTCCCAGGCCACCGGCGACACAAGGATCCGCATTTCGGTGGTCCGCTGGTCGAACTATCACGACAATTTCCGTGTGGACTGGTCCAAAACGCGTGGCAACAGCCTGAACAGTCTGGGCAATGACGATATCCTGACATGGCAGGACCGGCTGCCCGAAGTGCCCAACCAGGAACGCGTCATCCTGGTCGAGACCTGGAGCACCTACAGGCCGATGTTCAAGATCGGGATGGACCCGGTCGAGATCAAGTCGTTCATCTTCACCCGCCTGCGCTTCAGTCCGCAGTTGAAATTCTGCAGCGATTGCACCTGATCGCGCCCGCGGACGCGCCGCCCGGGCCAGCCGCTTGACCGATATGTTGTAACCGGACCGTGCCAAAGAGCCCGCCAGCGGCGCCGCAATGACGGCATCAAGGCCTTTGCGGAAGCTAGCTTCATGTTCCCCGCGCGGATTCAAGCGCGCAGCGCCGCCGCGCGATCGTCATGCTGGAAGCATGCCTTTGGCATGACCCGCCCACGGGGAGACGATTGGTGAGGGTGGGCGAAACACTGATCGTGGAAGGCCTTGGCTGGCATTATAGCATATCGCAGCAAATCGGATTCGTCTCGTGCCCAACGAAAGGGCAGCACAGGGCCGCGGTCGGGTGCTCACCACGTCCGCGGCAAGCCGTTTATCTTGCAACGTCTTCCCTCGCCCTGAATGGCGCGCACCCTATCGAAAGCACCCGGCCGGGGGGCAGCCAGGTGCTGCCCGGGCGGCTTCGCCGCCGTTCCGGGCGGGGCGAATTCGATCAAACCCGACACGCTCAAGCGGTGCACCAAATCCGGCAAGGGGCTTGCCGCCCAGGCCCCGCCCCCGGCTCAGCCGCGCCCCGGCCCGGCGCCGACCCGCACCTCGGCGCCGCGCGCCTCGGGTTCGTCGTCGATCAGCTCACCCGGAAACCCGTCGGCCAGCACGCTGAGGCCGGTCGCCTGTTCCAGCCTCTCGATCATGCGGTTGGATTGCGCCCGCGCGCCAAAGCGCGCCTGCCCGTCTCGGATCAGCTCGATGATGCGCGGGCCGAGGTCGAGCGGCACGTCGTTGCGTTCGGCGATCTCCTGGAACAGTCCGACATCCTTGAGCACCAGGTCCATGGTGAAATCGACGCAGCGCGACCCCGACAGGATCAACTGGCTTTCGGTCTCGTGGACAAAGGAAGTGCCTGAGGAGATGCGGATCGCCTCATAGGTCGTGGCCATGTCGAGCCCGGCCGCCTTCATCGTGGTGAGCGCCTCGCACAGGCTCAGAAGATGGGCGGTGGCAAGATAGTTGGTCATCACCTTGAGGATCGAAGCCGAGCCCAGTTCGCCGGTATGCAGCACCCGGCGGCCGAGGATGGTCAGGATCGGCAACACCCGCTCGAATGTGGCCCGGTCGCAGCCCGCGAAGATCGAGATATTGCCGGTCGCCGCGCGGTGACAGCCCCCCGAGACCGGACAATCCACCGCATCCCCGCCACGCGCGATCACCGCCTGGCCCAGCCGCGTCACCTCGGCCGCGTCGGTGGTGGACATTTCCAGCCAGATCTTGCCCTTGGCAACCTCGGGCATCATCTCGTCCAGCACGGCGGCCGATGCGGCGGGGCTGGGCAGGCAGGTGATCAACACGTCATTGTCGCGCATGAGCCTGGCCGGGCTTTGCCCCGCCTCTGCGCCGCGCGCCACGAAATCCGCCACGCGGGCCGCGTCGAGATCATGCACCGCAAGGTCGATCCCGTTGCGCAACAGGCTCCCCGCCAGCTTGCCGCCGACGTTTCCCAGCCCGATGAATCCGATCTTCATGTCCGTGTCCTCCCTGCCCTGGCCCGGTTTGCATCGGTCCAGACTGGCCGCCACCCCCCGATGCAAACCGCCTGTTTGCGACAGGTGCGATGCCGGTTTGAGACCCGATCAGCCCGGCCCGTGCATCAGCGCACAGATCACGCGCGCGCCCGGCGCTGGACGCAAGACCGCCCCGCCCCTATCTCTGGGTCACACGCGAACAGGATGGAGGGGACAATGTCCATCAGACCCACGATCGAAACCCGCAGGGCCATGCCCACGATGGAAGGCGCCGGCGTGCATCTGCACCGCGCCTTCGGTTTTGAGGACCCGTCCGAGTTGGACCCGTTCCTGCTCTTCGACGATTTCCGCAACGAGCGCCCCGAGGATTACCTGCGCGGCTTTCCGTGGCATCCGCATCGCGGGATCGAGACGATCACCTATGTGCTGGCCGGCGAGGTCGAGCATGGCGACAGCCTTGGCAATACCGGCACGCTCGGCGCCGGCTCGGTCCAGTGGATGACCGCCGGGTCGGGCATCCTGCACCAGGAGATGCCGAAGGGGAACGCGCAAGGCCAGATGCACGGGTTCCAGTTGTGGGGGAACCTGCCGTCCAGCCTCAAGATGACGGCGCCGCGTTACCAGGATGTCGAGGCCAGGGAGATCCCCGAGGTGATCGACGATGACGGCACCAAGGTGCGCGTTGTGGTGGGTGAGTTCTGGGGCAAGCGCGGGCCGGTCGACGGGATCGCCGCCGATCCGCAATACCTTGATATCTCGGTGCCGCCGGGGGTGAAGAAGACCTTCAAGGTCGATACCTATCGCCGCGCATTCGCCTATGTCTTTGCCGGGTCTGGCGCCTTTGCCGATGCCAGCACGCCCGCAGGCGTGTTGCTGGAAAAGGAGGTGATGGGGCAAGAGGTCAACATCCGCGACATGTCGGGCAACCGCACCCTGATCCGCTTTGGCACCGGCGACGAGGTGACGGTGCAGGCGGGCGAGGACGGCGTGCGCTTCCTGCTGATCTCGGGCGCGCCGATTCAGGAGCCGGTGGCCTGGCACGGGCCGATCGTGATGAACACCCGCGAAGAGCTGCGAACGGCGTTTCGCGAGTTGCAGAACGGCACCTTCATCCGCCCCGCGCATTGACGGGCCCATGATGCGCCTGCCCGACGGTTCAAGACCGGGCAGGCGCAATTGAAACATCCCCTTCGCTTGGCGCGGATGCGCACTCTGGCGGGGAAAATGTTCTGAAATGTTCACGGTTGCACAGCGGCCGGCGCCGGCGCTAGATCGCGCCCATGAAGCCCAAGATCCTGAGCACCCTGCCCGGTTATACAAGGGCAGCGTTTACCGCCGACCTCATCGCCGGGGTCACGGTGGCGCTGGTCGCACTGCCGCTCAGCCTTGCCATCGCCATCGCCTCGGGGGCGGGGCCGGAGGCCGGGTTCGTCACCGCCATCGTCGCGGGATTCGTGATCTCGGCGCTGGGCGGCAGCCGGGTGCAGATCGGCGGGCCGACCGGCGCATTCATCGTCGTGGTCTACGGCGTGATCGCCGAACACGGGATGGATGGGCTCATCCTCGCCACGTTCATGGCCGGGATCATCCTCGTCATCGGCGGGCAATTGCGGGCCGGGCGGCTGATTGCGCTGGTGCCCGAGCCGGTGATCAACGGCTTTACCATCGGCATCGGCATTATCATCGCGGCGGCGCAACTCAAGGATCTGATGGGGCTGTCCGTGGCCCATGTGCCGGCGGAATTCATCGGGAAACTGGCCGCGCTCTGGGCGGCGCGCGACAGCCTGAGCGGCGCGAGCCTTGGCATCGGTCTCTTGACCATGGGGCTGATCCTGGCGCTGCGCCGCGCCTTTCCGCGCTTTCCGGGGCTGATCGTGGCGGTCGCTGCCACCTCGGCGCTGGTGGCGTTCCTGAACCTGCCGGTGGACACGATCGAAGCCCGGTTCGGCGCGCTGCCGCGCAACCTGCCCCTGCCTGCCTTGCCCGACATCAGCTATGACAAGGTGACCGCGCTTCTGCCCTCGGCGCTGGTCATCGCCTTCCTTGCAGGGGTGGAGTCGCTGCTCTCGGCGATCGTTGCCGACCGGATGATCGGCGGGGCGCACCGGCCCAATGCGGAACTGCGGGCGCAAGGTGTCGCGAACCTCGCCTCGGCGGCGTTCGGCGGGCTGCCCGCGACCGGCGCCATCGCGCGCACCGCGACCAATGTGCGCGCCGGCGGCAAGACGCCCATGGCGGGGATCGTGCATGCGCTCACACTTCTGCTGATCATGTGGGTGGCGGCCCCGCTGGCGGGACAGATTGCCATGCCCGCGCTGGCAGGTCTCTTGATCCTGACCGCCTGGAACATGAGCGAGCCGGAACGCTGGGGCGCCTGCATGCGCGCGCGCCGCTCGGATGTAGTGCTGCTCGTGCTCACGCTGTTGCTGACGGTGCTGGTCGATCTGACCGTGGCGGTGGGCACCGGCGTGGCCCTGGGCCTTGCGCTGCGCCTGCGCCGGCGCGAGGCGAAGCCTGGCGACTGGACCCCGCGCGATCACTGAGCCGCCTCAGGCCGAAACCGCCTTGCGCACCATGTCCCAGTAAAGCGTTTCGACCTGCGACAGCGACAGCCGCCCGCCCGCGCGATACCAGGTGTTCACCCCGGTCAGCATGGCGATGACCGCATAGCTTGCCACCCGCGGGTCGGTCACGGCAAAGACCCCCTGCCCCACACCGTCGCGCAGGATCGTCTCCAACTCGTCCTCATAGGCACGGCGCAGACGCTCGATCTCGGCGAAATTGGCCGGGTCGAGATTGCGCAGCTCCATATAGGCGATGAACACCTCGTCCGGCCGCTCGATATGAAAGCGGATATGAAAGCGGGTGAAATTCTCGAGCCGCGCCATCGGGTCGGCGCGCGGGTTTTCGGTGGCCTCGGCGGCGCGGGCGGCAAGGAGATCCTCCATGTGACCGCGCATCAACTGGTAAAGCAGCGTCTGCTTGTCGGGCGTGTAATTATAGAGCGCCCCCGCATGCACCCCAACATCGCCCGCGATCTGGCGCATCGAGACGGCGGCAAAACCGTGCCGGGCAAAGAGCCTCAGTGCCGCGGCACGGATGCGCGGGCCGGTGATGTCGGAATGCGAGCCTTGCGTGCGTGCCATGGGGCGAGGTTAACTGAACAAGCGTTCAAATCAAACCCCGCGCTTGCGCCGCCCCGCGACCTGCGGCAGGAAGGAGGCATGAAACGCGCTGCAACCTTCATTGCCCTCGCGGGCCTGGCCCTGATGCCGGGATGTGCCGATTTTCCGGCGCTGGACGATGCGGTGCCAGAAGCGGCCGAGCGGGCGGCCTATCCGCGGCTGGTGCCGGTCGAGCCACTGATTGAGGGCGCGCGCGCGGTTCGGATCAAGGATGACACCGAGGCGAAGATCGCCGCGCGCGTGGCCGCGCTCAGGGCACGGGCGGCGCGGTTGCGGGCGCGCGACGCGGGCTGAGCCCGGACCGTCCCGGGCCATGTCCGCGCGGACGCGATTGCGCAATCGCGTCAAAAGCGCCTTGAAAGGCGCTTTGCAAGGCGCCGCGCGGCGCCTTGCACGGTGCGGGCGGGACCGCGATCTGACATGTTGCGCATAATTGCGCCGCGGGCTACACGGCGCATGACCCATTTGCCCGTTGTTTTCCCGGAGGCCCCGATGAGTGAACCCCTGCGCCTTGGTATTGCCGGATTGGGCACCGTCGGCACCGGTGTCGTCAAGATCGTCCGCCAGAAGGCCAACCTCCTGGCCGCCCGCGCCGGCCGCCCGGTGGAGATCTCCGCCGTTTCGGCGCGCACCCGCGACAAGGATCGCGGCGTGCGCATCGGCGGTTACGCGTGGGAGGACGATCCGGTCAAGCTCGCCACCCGCGATGACGTGGATGTCTTCGTCGAACTGATGGGCGGCAGCGACGGCCCCGCCAAGGCCGCGACCGAGGCCGCCATCGCCGCAGGCAAGGATGTCGTCACCGCCAACAAGGCGATGCTCGCGCATCACGGCCAGGCGCTGGCCGAGGCCGCCGAGACGGCGGGGCGGGTGATCCGCTTCGAGGCCGCTGTCGCTGGCGGAATCCCGGTCATCAAGGCCCTGACCGAGGGGCTGGCGGGCAACGAGATCATCCGCATCATGGGCGTGATGAACGGCACCTGCAACTATATCCTGACCCGGATGCAAAGCGCCGGCCTGCCCTATGAGACCGTGTTCGACGAGGCCAATGCGCTCGGTTATCTCGAGGCCGATCCCGAGCTTGACGTGGGCGGGATCGACGCGGGCCACAAGCTGGCCCTCCTTTCGGCCATCGCCTTCGGCACCCAGGTCAATTTCGAGGGCGTCGAGATGGAAGGCATCGCGCGGATCACCATCGAGGACATCCAGGCCGCCGCCGACATGGGGTTCCGAATCAAGCTTCTGGGCGTGGCGCAGATGGGCGCGCGCGGGCTGGAACAGCGGATGAGCCCCTGCCTCGTGCCCGCCGACAGCCCGCTGGGCCAGCTTGAGGGCGGCACCAACATGGTGGTGATCGAAGGCGATCACGTCGGCCAGATCGTGCTGCGCGGCGCAGGCGCGGGCGAAGGCCCCACCGCCAGCGCCGTTCTGGGCGACGTGATGGACATCGCCCGCGGCATCCGCCCGGCCACCTTCGGCCGCCCGGCGGTGGATCTCGAACCCGCCAAGGCGGCGCAGGGCGCCACCCCGGCGCCCTATTACCTGCGGATGACGCTTCAGGACAAACCCGGCGCGCTGGCCAAGATCGCCACCGTTCTGGGCGAAGCCGGCGTGTCGATCGACCGGATGCGGCAATACGGGCACGAGGACACCTCGGCCCCGGTGCTGATCGTCACCCACAAGACCCAGCGCCGCGCGCTCGACGAGGCGCTGGTCGCGATGGGGCGGCTCGACGTGCTGGTCGGCGCGCCGGTGGCGCTGCGGATCGAAACGGTCTGAGACGCGGCCGGAGGGCTTGAACGAAAAGACGGATGTGAGGGGCTCTGCCCCTCACGCTCCCCGGAGTATTTTGGGCAAGATGAAGGGACGGGAGCCGTGAGTTTTCTGGGTGTCGAGGCATCGCTGACGGGGCGGGAATGGCTGGGCCCGGGTGTCGAGATCGACCGCGCCGCAGAGATGCTCGTTCAAGAGGCGGGGCTGCCCCGGGCGGTCGCGCAGGTCCTGGCGCGGCGCGGGGTGGATGCGGCCGGGGCCGAGGGGTTTCTCGCTCCGCAACTGCGCGATCTGCTGCCCGACCCGCGCGGGTTGCGCGACATGGAAAAAGCCGCCGCGCGGTTCCTCGCCGCGGTCGAGGCGCGCGAGCGGATCGCGGTCTTTGCAGATTACGACGTGGATGGCGGCGCCTCGGCAGCGCTTCTGATCGACTGGCTGGGCCAGGTGGGGATCACGCCCACGCTTTATGTGCCCGACCGGATCGACGAGGGCTATGGCCCCAATGAACCGGCCATGGCGGCGCTGGCCAGGGCGCATGACCTGATCATCTGCGTCGATTGCGGCACGCTCAGCCATGATGCGATCGCGGCGGCGGCGGGGGTGGATGTGATGGTGCTCGATCACCATCTCGGAGGCGAGGTGCTGCCGCCCGCGATGGCAGTGGTCAATCCCAACCGGCAGGACGAGAGCGGCGATCTGGGGCATCTCTGTGCCGCCGCGGTGGTGTTCCTGATGCTGGTCGAGGCCGGCCGCCAATGGCGCGAGGGCGCGGGGCGGCAGGGGCCGGACCTGATGGCCATGCTCGACCTCGTTGCGCTGGCCACGGTGGCGGATGTGGCGCCGCTGGTGGGGGTCAACCGCGCCTTCGTGGTGCAGGGGCTCAAGATCATGGCGCGGCGCGGGCGGCCCGGGCTCGTGGCGCTGGCCGACGTGGCGCGGATGGATGCCGCTCCCGCGCCCTATCACCTGGGGTTCCTTCTGGGGCCGCGGGTCAACGCGGGCGGGCGGATCGGCAAGGCCGACCTCGGCGCACGGCTCTTGTCCTGCCGCGATGCGGGCGAAGCACGGTCGATGGCCGAGCGGCTCGACCAGCTCAACACGGAGCGCCGCGAGATCGAGGAATCGGTGCGCGCCGCGGCACTGGCACAGGCCGAGGCGCGGGGTTTTGACGCGCCGCTGGTCTGGGCGGCGGGCGAGGGCTGGCATCCCGGCGTCGTGGGGATCGTGGCCAGCCGCCTCAAGGAGGCGACGGGCCGCCCGGCGGTGGTGATCGGGCTCGACGGCGACGAGGGCAAGGGCTCGGGTCGGTCGGTCTCGGGGATCGACCTTGGCGCGGCGGTGCAGCGCCTGGCCGCCGAGGGGCTGTTGATCAAGGGCGGCGGTCACCGGATGGCCGCGGGGCTGAGCGTGGCGCGCGACCGGCTCGACGTGGCGATGGCGCGGCTCTCGGAGCTTCTGGCAAAACAGGGCGCCGACCGGCTCGGAGCACGGGCGCTGCACCTCGATGGGGTGCTGATGCCGGGCGCGGCTGGTGTCGAACTGGTCGAACGGATCGAGGCCGCCGGCCCCTTTGGCGCCGGGGCCCCCGCCCCGCGCTTTGCCTTTCCCGACATGCAGATCGGCTTTGCGCGGCGGGTCGGCGAAAGCCATCTCAAGCTCGGCTTTGGCGACGGCATGGGCGCACGGCTCGGCGCCATCGCCTTCGGCGCCTTCGACGGCCCGCTCGGCCCAGCGCTGGAGGGCCATGGCGGCGCGCGCTTTCACCTTGCCGGGCGGCTCGAACTCAACCACTGGCGCGGGCGCACCAGCGTGCAGCTGCGCCTTGAAGATGCAGCGCGGGCCGGGGCATGAGCCGCGCCGTCACACCACGCCCCACCAGGCCCCGATTGCGCAGCGCATAGCATATTTTTTGCCCGCATGCGCCAACTTTCCGCTTGCACGGGGGCGCGGGTTTTTCTAGACAACGCCACACGCCAAGGCATGGCCCGTTCGTCTATCGGTTAGGACGCCAGGTTTTCAACCTGGAAAGAGGGGTTCGACTCCCCTACGGGCTACCACCTCCTCTCTCGAATTGATGAATTTCATGGGGTTAGCCCCTTGTGTTTGGCGACGTTGTCGGGCGGGTTGGGAGAATTTGGGATCTTTCGGCCCTCCGGAGATTCTTCAGCGTGTTCGTCAAGGGAAAACGCGTGGAATCCGGCCGTGGCGCGCAAGATGGTCAGGGCCGCGCAGAGCCAATTTTCCGCTTGAACTTGCCTCGCCAACCCGTTGCAATTCAATGCGGTTTCGCGCAAAAAGCAGGGAGTCCCGCCCGCAGGCGCATCCGGTTTCGCCGCCTCGGATCATCCTTGCTTCCCGGCCAAATTTTGATCTGGATTCAACGCTTTACATGCGATTCACAAGGCAGGACCACAACGCTCTCGTCGCGCTGATCGCCGGCAACGTCCTGTTCCCCTTGGGAACGCGGCCCCCCGGCCCCGTTTCTCAGCGCAGAGCGCCGCTCTCAACAAGGCCGTGCAACGCATTGAGAATCTTCGCCAAATACACCCTGAGCCGCTCCGCCTTCGCAGAATCCCAGCGCCATGGCGCGGCCTCTTCCATATAGGTCGCTTGCGCCAGTTCCATCTGGATCGCGTGGCATCCGGCCTCTGGCGCGGCGTAATGGCGGGTCGTCCAGCCGCCGCGGAACCGTCCGTTGGTCACGCTGGAATAGCCCTCGGCCGCGGCACAGATCTTTTCCACAGTTTTTTCCACAACCGGCGCGCAGGTTGTGGACAGATTGGTGCCAATGTTGAAATCCGGCAAGCGACCGTCGAAGAGTCTCGGGATAACTGACCGGATCGAGTGGCAATCGTAAAGCACCACCACGCCATGTTTTGCCTTCACCCGCGCCAGTTCTGTGGATAACCCGGCGTGATAGGGCGCGTGATAGACCTCCAGGCGCCGCGCGATCTCGGCCTCGTGCGGCGCGAAACCCTCACGATGGATCGGGCGCCCGTCGAAATCGCTCAGCGGGCACAATCCGGTGGTGTTCTGCCCCGGATAGAGGCTTTGCCCGTCCGGCGGGCGATTCACGTCGATGACATAGCGATGCTCGACTTGACGCACCATCGTAATGTCGTCGCACAACCCACTGTAAAGGCGATGAATATGCCAATCCGTGTCTGCCATCGCGCGGCCGGTCTCGTTCAGCCCTTCGCGAATGTCTTCGGGCAATTCCGTGCCGGTATGCGGCAGGCCCAAAACGATCGGCCCATCGCCGCGCGTCACCTCGATCATGTCATCTCTCCCGCTGCGGCGCGCGGGAAATCGCCCGCGCCCACCATGCCCGCAACCGTCTCGATCTCGCCCGCCATGTAGCGATCCGCGCCCAGCGGCGGCACCTCCGCGCGCAACGCGGCGATCACCCGTTGCAACGGCACCGATGTCTTGAGCGGCGCGCGCGCCTCGATCCCCTGCGCCGCGCAGAGCACCTCGACCGCGTGGATCACGCCGAGATTCTCGACCATCCGGCCCAGCCGATAGGCGCCATGCGCCGCCATGCTCACGTGATCCTCCTGGTTGGCCGAAGTCGGCGTTGAATCCGTCACGCAGGGATTGGCCAGGTGCTTGTTCTCGCTCATCAATGCCGCCGTCGTCACCTCGGCGATCATGAAGCCCGAATTCAACCCCGGATCGGGGGTGAGGAACGGCGGCAGATCATGGCTCAGCGTCGGGTCGACCATCAGCGCCACCCGCCGCTGCGCGATCGCGCCGATCTCGGCCAACGCCAGCGCGATCATGTCGGCGGCCATGCCCACCGGCTCGGCGTGGAAATTTCCGCCCGAGACAATCCGCCTCTCACCGGCCAGAACCAGCGGGTTGTCGGTCACCGCGTTGGCCTCGATCTCAAGCACCCGCGCGGCCATCTCCAGCACGTCCCAGGACGCGCCCACCACCTGCGGCTGACAGCGGATGCAATAGGGGTCCTGCACCCTCGTGTCGTTCTCGCGATGGCTCTCGCGGATCTCGCTGCCCGTCAGCAACGCACGCATCCGCGCGGCGACCTCGATCTGCCCGGGCTGGCCGCGCAAGGCATGGATTTCCGCCAGCAAGGGCGCGGTCGAGCCCATGATCGCATCGGTTGAAAGCGCCGCGATCACGATGGAATTTTCCGCCATCCGCTGTGCCCCGAACAGCCCGGTCAGCGCGCAGGCGGTGGAAAACTGCGTCCCGTTGATCAGCGCCAGCCCCTCCTTGGGGCCAAGCACGACGGGCTTGAGCCCCGCCTTTTCAAGCGCCGCACCGCCCGGCATCCGCGCACCCTCGAAATGCGCCTCGCCCTCGCCGATCATCACCGCCGCCATATGCGCCAGCGGGGCAAGGTCACCCGAGGCCCCCACCGAGCCCTGATGCGGCACAACCGGAATGACGCCCCGCGCCAGCATCCCCTCGATCAACGCGATCACGTCCCAGCGCACGCCCGAGGCCCCGCGCCCCAGCGACATCAGTTTCAGCACCATCATCAGCCGCACCCGCGCCGGATCGAGCGGCGCCCCCACCCCGCAGCAATGCGACAGGATCAGGTTGCGCTGCAGCGTCTCGGTATCCTCGGGCGCGATCTTGCGGCTGGCCAGCTTGCCGAACCCGGTGTTCACGCCGTAAACCGGCGCCTCGGCCTGCGCCGCCTCGGCCACCATCGCCGCCGCGGCCTCGACAGCGGGCCGCGCGCTTGCGTCGAGCGTCACGGGCATCTCCGCGCGCCAGACCTCCTCGATCTGCGCCAACGTCACGGAACCGGGTGTCAATATCATCTCTCACCTCCGAAGATGCGCGCATGAAGCGGGTTGAACCCGATGCGATAGGCCAGTTCCGCCGGCGTCTCCACGTCCCAGATCGCCAGATCGGCGCGCAATCCCGGCACGATCCGACCCCGATCATCGAGGCCCAGCGCCCGCGCCGCATGGGCCGTCACCCCCAGAAGCGCCTCTTCCGGGGTGAGGCGAAACAGCGTGCAGCCCATGTTGAGCGTCAGGAGAAGCGAGCTGAGCGGCGACGAGCCCGGGTTGCAATCCGTGGCCAGCGCCATCGGCACGCCATGGGCGCGGAACGCCGCGACCGGGGGCGCTTGCGTCTCGCGGATCGTGTAGAACGCCCCGGGCAAGAGCACCGCGACCGTGCCCGATTTCGCCAGCGCTGCGGCGTCGTCTTCACTGGCATATTCCACGTGATCCGCCGACAGCGCCCCGTAACGCGCGGCAAGCTGTGTCCCGCCCATGTTGGAGAGCTGCTCGGCATGGAGCTTCACCGGCAATTGAAGTTCACGCGCCACATCAAAAACGCGCGCGATCTGATTGGTATCAAAGGCTATTCCTTCGCAAAACCCATCCACCGCATCGACCAGCCCCTCGGCCCGGGCGGCGCGCAGCGCCGGGATGCAGACCGCGTCGATATAGTCATCCGCCTGCGATCCCGCAGGCACCGCATGGGCGCCAAGGAACGAGGTGCAGACCTCGACCGCGCGTCGCGCGCCCAACTCCCGTGCCGCGCGCAGCATCCTCAACTCGGTCTCGTGGTCGAGCCCATAGCCCGACTTCACCTCGATCGTCGTCACCCCCTCACTGATCAACGCATCAAGCCGCCCCAGCGCCCCCTCGATCAGCACCGCATCACTCGCCGCCCGCGTCGCCGCCACGGTCGAAACGATCCCGCCGCCCTCGCGCGCGATCTGCTCGTAACTCGCCCCTTCAAGGCGCAGCTCGAACTCCCGCGCCCGGTGGCCGCCGAACACGATATGGGTGTGACAGTCGATCAGCCCCGGCGTGACCAACCGCCCCCCGGCGCTCACCCGCTCCCAACCATCGTAGTCCGATGGCACGGCCCCCGCGCCGACCCAGGCGATCCGCCCGTTCTCGATCACAACCGATCCGCCCTCGATCAAGCCATAACCGCCCTCCATCGTGGCGATCCGCGCGTCACTCAGCACCCAGCCTGACATATCTGTTGATTCCCGTTCTTGTCTCGCTTAATGACTTTATGTATAGACATAATACTCCCGTCAAGAGGTCCGACCATGACCACGATCACCGCACGCCGCGCGCTCCTGCCCACGGGATGGGCCGAGAACGTGGCCGTGACGCTGGGCGCGGATGGCCGTATCGCGGCGGTGGAGACCGGCGTTGCGGGCGACGCGGGCCTCCTGCTACCCGCCCCCGGCAACCTGCATAGCCACGCCTTTCAGCGCGCCATGGCCGGCCTGACCGAGGCGCGCGGGCCGGACGGGCGCGACAGTTTCTGGACATGGCGGCGGCTGATGTTCCGCTTTCTCGACCGGCTCACCCCCGACCTTGTCGAGGCGATCGCGGCACAGGTCCAGATGGAGATGCTCGAAGCGGGCTATGCTTCCGTGGCCGAGTTCCACTATCTCCACCACCGCCCCGATGGCGGCGCCTATGACAACCAAGCCGAGATGTCGGCCCGCATCGCGGCGGCGGCGCAAGAGACCGGCATCGGCCTCACCCTCCTGCCCGTGCTTTACCAGCAGGGCGGCTGCGACGGGCGACCGCTCGGCGATGGCCAGCGCCGCTTCGGCACCGCGACCGATGATTTCGCCACGCTGATGGACGGCGCAGCCCGCGTCCTCGCCCCCCTGCCCGACGCGCGGCTCGGCCTGGCCCCGCATTCGCTGCGCGCCGTGCCGCGCGACGTGCTGGCCCTCGTGCCACAGATGACCGACGGCCCGCTGCACATGCATCTCGCCGAACAACAGGCCGAGGTCGAAGAGGTGCAGGTCGCCTATGGCGCGCGGCCCGTGGAATGGGCGCTGGACAACCTGCCACTTGATGCGCGCTGGTGCCTCATCCACCTCACCCAGATGAGCGAGGATGAAACCGCCCGCCTTGCCCCCACCGGCGCCGTGGCCGGGCTCTGCCCGATCACCGAGGCCAACCTCGGCGACGGCATCTTCGACGCCACCGGCTGGCGGGCCAATGGCGGGGCGTTCGGCATGGGAAGCGATTCCAACGTGCTGATTTCCCTCACGCAAGAGCTGCGCCAGCTTGAATATTCCCAACGCCTGCGCGACCGCGCCCGCGCCGTGCTGGCCGATGACAACCGCTCCACCGGCCGCGTGCTTTTCGAGGTGGCCACGCAGGGCGCGGCCCGCGCGCTTGGGCGTGACGTGGGCGAAATCGCCCCGGGCCGATGGGCCGATCTGGTGCGGATCGACGACAGTTCCCCCGACATGGCCGGGCGCCCGGGCGACACGATGCTCGACGCATGGATATTCGCGGGCGCGGGCCGGGTGCAGGACCTGTGGTCGGCCGGCCGCCACGTCGTCCGGGACGGGCGCCACATCGCCCGCGCGCGCATCGCCGCGCGCTACGCCGACACCATGCACCAGTTGAGGGATGCGCTATGACCCGTGCCGCCCCCACCGGCTGGCAGGCCGTCCATGACGAGGCGCTGCGCCGCATCCAGACGCGCGAATGGCCGCCCGGCGCGCGCATCCCCGGCGAAGAGGATCTCGCCGCCGAACTGGGCTGCGCCCGTGCCACGGTGAACCGCGCCCTGCGCGAACTGGCCGAGGCCGGACTGCTCGAACGCCGCCGCAAGGCCGGCACCCGCGTCACCGAGGTTCCCAGCCGCCGGGCGCAGATGTCCATCGCCCGCATCGCCGAAGAGATCGAATCGCGCGGCGCGCGCCCCGGATATGCGCTCATCGCCGCCGATGACACACCGATGCCCCCCGCGCGCCGCCACGCGCTCGGGATCGGCCCCGACACACCCACACGCCATGTCGAGGCGCTCCACCTCGCCGACGGGGCGCCCTATGTGCATGAAGACCGCTGGATCAGCCTTTCGGCCATGCCCGGCGCCGCAACCGCCGATTTCACGACGATGAGCGCCAATGAATGGCTCTTGCGCCAAGCCCCCTTCTCGCATGGCACGCTGGATTATTCCGCCGCCGCCGCGAGCGACGCCGCAACCCATCTGGGCTGCGACGCGCAAACCCCGGTGATGGTGCTCGACCGCGCCACGTTCGGCCCCGAGACCCCGATCACATGGGTCCGGCTCACCTATGCGCCGGGCCATCACCTGCACATGAAGATCTGACCCAACCCTTTGACCCAACCCCAAGACAGGAGACCCCAGGGATGCACCCGCTTTTGACCCAGCAACAGATCGACGACTATCAGACACGCGGCGTGACCGTCATCCGCGGGCTTTTCACGGATCACATCGAAACGCTTCGCGCCGGCGTCGAGGCCAACATGGCCACCCCCGGCCCCTATGCCTCGGAAAACGAGAAAGCCGGCGAGCAGGGCCGTTTCTTCGACGATTACTGCAACTGGCAGCGCATCCCCGAATTCGAAACGGTGATCCGCCAAAGCCCCGCCGCCGAGGTCGCCGCCGGGCTGATGGGCTCGCAAACGGTGCAGCTTTTCCACGATCACGTGCTGGTCAAGGAACCCGGCACATCGCTCGCCACGCCCTGGCACAGCGACGGGCCTTACTATTTCGTCGAAGGCCAGCAGAATGTCAGCTTCTGGGCCCCGCTCGACCCGGTGAAGGAGGCCACGCTCAGGATGGTGCCCGGCTCGCATAAATGGGAAAAGCCGGTCCTGCCGATGCGCTGGGTCAAGGAAGAGGCCTATTTCCCCAATATCGAGGATTACATGCCCGTCCCCGACCCCGAGGCCGAAGGCATCGAGATCGCCGAATGGGAGATGGAGCCGGGCGACGCGGTGGCCTTCAACTACGGCATCCTGCACGGCGCGCGCGGCAACACATCGCCGACCCGCCGCAGGGCCTTCTCGCTCAGGCTGGTGGGCGACGATGCACGCTATGTCGAACGCCCCGGGCGCACCTCGCCGCCCTTTCCGGATCACAGCATGCAACCGGGCCAGAGGTTGCGCGAAGACTGGTTCCCGGTGATCTTCCCAAGGTGATCTGCAAGCGCGCAAAATTCTTCGAAAGAATTTTGACAAGAATTTTCGAAAAATTCTTGCGCGCTCAGACCTTTCGCTTGAGCAACTGCACCGAGTAATAGGACGACACCACCTCATCCTTCTGGTTCAGGATTTCATAGAAGAACGTGGTCCGCCCCCGGTCGGGCCGCGATTGTGAGGGAACCGATTTCACCACGCTCATCTTCACGCGCAGACTGTCGCCCGGGCGCACCGGAAGGTGCCAGCGCAACTCGTCAAGCCCGGACGCCCCCATCGAGGCGTCGCGCCACACGCCCGAATTCAGGATCAGGTCAAAGGCCACGATCAGGGTCTGGAACCCGCTGGCGATGATCCCGCCATAGATCGTGTCGGCCGCCGCCTGCCTGTCGATGTGAAAGGGCTGCGGATCGTATTTCTGCGCGAATTCAATGATCTCCTCTTCGCTCAGGCTCTGGCTGCCCGTCTCGTGGGTGAATCCAACCGGCAATTCGTCGAAATACATCGCGCATTCTCCTGTTTCTTCCCCGAAGCTTTGCCCAAGCCTCCGCCTTGCTCAAGCCCCGACCCAATAAGCCGTTGCGTCACTTCCACCCCATGGGTAAGTAAAACCGACGCTTGGGAAAAAGGGGCAAGGTCATGCCGGTGATCACCAATATCGACGATCTCAAGGCGCTCTATCGCCGCCGCACCCCGAGAATGTTCTACGACTATTGCGAGTCGGGAAGCTGGACCGAGCAGACCTTTCGCGAAAACTCCTCGGATTTCGACGACATCTACCTGCGCCAGCGCGTCGCCGTCGACATGTCGAACCGCTCGACCGCGACGCAGATGATCGGACAGGACGTGGCGATGCCCGTGGCCCTCGCCCCGGTCGGGCTCACCGGGATGCAGCACGCCGATGGCGAGATCAAGGCCGCCCGCGCCGCCGAGGCGTTCGGCGTGCCCTTCACGCTTTCGACCATGTCGATCAACTCGATCGAGGATGTCGCCGCCGCCACCACCAAGCCCTTCTGGTTCCAGCTTTACACCATGAAGGACCAGGGTTTCGTCTCGTCCCTCATTCAGCGGGCCAAGGATGCCAACTGCTCGGCGCTCGTCATCACGCTCGACCTGCAAGTGCTCGGCCAGCGTCACAAGGACATCAAGAACGGCCTTTCGGCTCCGCCCAAGCCGACGCTCGCCAACATGATCAACCTCGCGACCAAGTGGCGCTGGGGTATGGGCATGCTCGGGGCCAGCCGCCGCAATTTCGGCAATATCGTGGGCCATGTCGAGGGCGTCTCCGACGCCGCCGATCTTGGTGCCTGGACGGCCGAGCAGTTCGATCCGACGCTCGACTGGGACAGGGTGGCGAAGATCAAGGAAGAATGGGGCGGCAAGGTCATCCTCAAGGGCATCATCGACCCCGAGGATGCGAAAATGGCGCTTGAGGTCGGGGCCGACGCGATCGTGGTGTCGAACCATGGCGGGCGGCAGCTCGACGGTGCGCTCTCCTCGATCCGTGCGCTTCCGGGCATCATGGATGCGGTGGGCGACGCCACCGAGGTGCATCTCGACAGCGGTATCCGCTCGGGCCAGGACGTCTTGAAGGCCGTGGCGATGGGCGCCAAGGGCACCTATATCGGCCGCGCCTTCGTCTACGGGCTCGGTGCGATGGGGCAGGCCGGAGTCACCAGGGCACTGGAGGTGATCCATAACGAACTGGATGTCTCGATGGCGCTGTGCGGGCGCCGCCGCATCGACGAGGTCAACCGCGACATCCTGCTGGTGCCGCAGGGGTTCGAGGGACACTGGCAATAAGCGATGCAGATCTTCTTCAAGGAGAATCTCGCGTTCCTCGCCGTGCCGAAGACCGGCACCACCGCCTGGGAAATGGCCCTGAAACGGCGCGCCGACATCGTGTTCACGGGCCGGCGCAAACATGCCAACGCGGCGTTCTTCCACCGCAAGCTGGCGCCCTTTCTCGAAGACGCCTATGGCCTCACCCCCGAACGCATGGCGGTGATCCGCGACCCGCTCGACCAGGCCCGCTCGTGGTATCGCTACCGCCAGCGCGACGCGCTCGAAGGCTCGAAACACTCGACCCGCGGGATCAGCTTCGACACCTTCGCGCTGGCCACGATCCGTCCCGACCCGCCGCCCTTCGCCAATGTCGGCTCGCAGGGCGCCTTCCTCACCCTGAGAACCAGCCACGAGATGCCGCTCCACCATCTCTTTGCCTACGAGGTGCAGGACGTGCTGCGCGATTTTCTGGAATCCCGGTTCGGCAGAAAGATCAAGCTCAAGACCTACAACGTCTCGCCGCAACTCCAAGCCGATCTCTCGCCCGGGACCGAAGCCGCCTTCCGCAAGGCCCGCGCGCTCGATTACGAACTGCACGCACGGGTGATGGCGGCCGGCGGCCACCTGCACCAGTTGCTCGACACCTGAGCGCCCTACCCCCGCGCAAACACCCCCCGGAGCCTCGGCCAGTAAAGCTCGACCAGCACACAGCCCGTCACCAGCGCGATCGCCACCACCTGCAACCCGGTGGGCCAGGAGCCCAGGACCACGATCGCCAGCGCCGCCGCGATGATCGGCTTGAGGAAGAAGAGATAGGATGCGCGCGTGATATCCGGTGCCGCCGTCAACCCGCCAAACCACATCGCCTGGGTGATCGTCGTGTTCCACAGCGCCAGGACGATCAGCGACCACGCCGCCAGCGCCGGTTTCTCGACGATGCTCGCCGGGTTGACCCAGATGCCCCAGGCCGCCCCCACCAGAAACCACAGGCCGATGCCGCCGATCATCATGGTCAGCGCGATGATCCTCAGCCCGCCGTGGCGCACCATCACCGGCTTGATCAGCACCGCATAGAACGAGCCCAGCGCGGCACAGCCCATCGCCAGCAACACCCCGGGCAGCGTCCCCGCCTCGCCCGCCAGCGCCATCAGCGCCCCGTCGGTCAGCAACACCGCGATGCCCAGCACCGCCAGCCCCCCGGTCACGATCTTCACCGCCCCGGGATGCACCCCGTTGATGACCCAGTTGGCCAGCCCCACGAAGATCGGGATCGTCGTCGTCACCGTCGCCACCTGGATGACCGTCGCGTAATCCAGCGCCCAGTGGAAAAACAGGTATGTGACCGTCACCCCCATCAGCGACAGCCCGACAATGCGCATCCCCTCCACGCGCAGCGGCGTGATGAGGTCGCGGCTGTTGCGGTCCATGAGCGCCCAGAGGATCAGCCCGAACCCGCCCAGTAGATAGCGCCAGACGCTGGTCTCGGGCCCCGCCACGCCGCTCAGCTTGGCAAAGAACTCCGAACTCGCATGTCCCGCGACCCCGATCAGAACCGCCGGATAGGCCCATTTCTCGGGTATGTTCATGCCTCGATCTCCGCACCGAACGCAGCCAGCGCCCGGATCAGGCGCGCAGGCGCCTCCTGCGGCAAGAGATGCCCGGCCTCCTCCCAATCCTCGCGCCGCGCGTCGGGCAATCGCGCATAAAGCCGGTCCACCACGTCGCGGTCCAGGAACACCCGGTCCTGCAACCCGGTGATCACCTGCACGGGCAAGCTCAGCGCGGCGTAGTCGATGTTCCAATCCGTCGCCGCCGCGTTGCGCATCAGGTTCATATGCCCATGCTCGGGCGGCAGCGGCGCGTAATCGCCCCGCAGGAAATTGCCCCGCGCCTTTGCGGCGAACTCGCCGCTCACCAGCAGCGGGAACAGCGCATCGAGGAACAGCCCCACGCCGCCATGCGCCACGATCTGCGCCATCGCATGATTGACCCAGTCGATCCGCGGCCCGATCTCGCGCAGCGTGTTGAGCAGCACAAGGCCCTTTGCCTCGGCCCCGTTCAACACCGCCCGCGCCGCGTAAAGCCCGCCGATCGACAACCCCACGAGGATCGGCGCCGTTGGCTTGACCTCGGCCAGAAGCCGCTCAAGGTCCGAAACGATCACCGCGTCGGTCAGTTCCAGGTTGGGCGAAAACGCCGATTCCGCCTGCCCCCGGAAATTCCAGCTCAACGTGCCATACCCCGCCGCGCGCAGCGCCGGGGCCACCTCGGCCTCCCAGGCCTCGGTCGATCCGGTCAGCGCGTTGACGAACACGAATGTCGCCGCCCCCGCACGGGCCGGCGCATGATGGATGTGATAAAGCGTGTCGGTCTCGCCAATGGTCAGATGCATGTCTCTCTCCCTCGCCTTGCCCTCGCTTTACCGAAAGGCTAGGCCGCGACGCGGCGTCACGCAAGCCACCCTGCGCCCCGCCCCCACCCCGTGCCGCGGCGTCATCTCGCACAGGATCCGGGCCGCCACGCGGGCGGGGCGGAGCCCGCGACATGGGGCAACGCACTTTCTGCACCGGCCTTTTCAGCGGCCTTCGGGATTGAATCGGCGCCGGCTTGACCCAGATCAACGATTTCCAGGCCATGCAGGCCAAAACTCGCCCAGCGAACCCCCATGTCTCTGGATCATCCAAATGGCACCTGACCGCGTTTCGAACTTGCCTGCCTTCAAGGTTCTCGCCGGCGTCTCGACCTTGGCGTTCCCGGTGATGCTGCTGACAGGATTCCTGCTGCATCCCGACCTGCTCAGCCTCGACATCACCAAGTCCCTCGACACATGGATTCCTGAATGGCGCGACAACCCCGGATTTCACTGGGGGCATTTGCTGGTGATGCTGACCCCGCCGCTGGTCATCGCCTCGGTTCTGCACCAGGTCACAGGACTTCGCGGGCGCAACCTTTCGATCGGGTTCTGGGGGCCGTCCTGGCGATTGTCGGCGCCGTGTTCCTGGCGGTGGACAAAGGGGCCCTGACCCTGACATTGACGGCCTTCCGCGATATTCCGGACCCCGAATTTGCCGGCATCGCTCCGGCGCTCCAGGCCCTTATCGATCGCTCGGGCTGGCTCTGGGTCACATGGGCCTTCGCCATCCTGCCGCTCGGCGCCGCATTGCTGCTTTGGGCGCAGATCCGCGACGGCCTCGTCCCACCCCGGCAAGGGTGGCCCGGGATCGTCGGCTTGTTGCTCCTGATGAATCCGGATATCGAGATCATCAGCTCCACCGGCGCAACTCTGATGTGCGTAACCTATCTCCCGATGGGATTCCGGATCCTGCGATGACGCGCGGCCAGCCCGACGATCGCGATACAATGCCCATTGGGTCCTTGGTGCAACGGACCGGACCATCGGTTCCGCCGCGACCAGAGCGCTGCGCCCGGCCCGGGGGCGGTCCCCTTTGGCAGGATTCTCGCGAGACACCGCAACAAAGCGCAACGCACGGCCGCGGTCAGGTGCGCGCACCATCAGCGTCTCGCAGTTTATCCCGCAAACCCCCGGGTGAAACGGGAAGAAGGACGACTGGACAGGGCGCCGCTTCGCGTCCGGCCGGGTGCCCCGGGCCGGCGCGGTCGCGCGGCAGGTCCATGGATTGCGTGAGCGGGCCGTTCCTTGTTCAGCAATGCCAGACAGCATGTGCTCCTTCCCAATTCAACGAATGCCCAATTCAACGAATGGTTGACAGCCCGACCTTTGCGAATGAGCTTGTGCAATACCGCTGTCCACCGGCAAGAGACCACCAATGTCCTATTCCAAAGCCTCCGATCTCCTGCGCATCGCGGACATGGCGATGGCCCGGTTCGAGGGCATTTCCCTGCTGGACATCACTCGGGAATTCGGTTGCGACCATCGTACGGCGCAGCGGATGATGCGGGCGTTCGAGGGCGTCTTTCCGAATGTGGACATCGTTGAGGATGCCGAGCGACGCCGCCGGTGGCATCTGCCTCGCAGCGATCCGAGGTGGCTGCAGGCGCAGGGGATCAGGGATGGCGAACTGGCCGCGCTGGACATGGCCGCGAAGCGGGCCGAGCGGGACGGCGCGCCGGATGACGCCCAGAGGCTGCGGGCCCTGAGGGACAGGTTGCTGGCGGCCATGCCGGCCAGCCACGCGCGTCGGACCGAAGCCGATGCCGAGGCGCTGCTGGAATCGCAGGGTTTCGCCTCGCGCCCTGGGCCGCGGGTCGTGTCCGACATGCAACTGCTGGGCACCCTGACCGAGGCATTGCGCGCGCCGTGGGAGTTGAAGCTTCTCTATCGGAGCGCGCAGGACGAGGCGCCGAAGCTGCGCCTCCTCGAGCCGCATGGCCTGCTGCTCGGGACCCGGCGCTATCTGGTCGCCCGCCCGTCGAAAGGCGATGGCCGCATGCGCCGTTTCCGGCTTGACCGGGTCCGGTCGGCCGAGATCACGGCGCGCAGCTTTGCCCGCGACCCGGATTTCGACCTCGATGCCTTCGCGGCCCGCGCCTTCGGCTCGTTTCATTCCGATGCCGAATACGGCCCGGTGGAATGGCGGTTCACGCCCGGGGCCGCGCCGACCGCGCGGCAGTTCATCTTTCATCCGCAGCAGGAGATGACCAAGGCGCCGGACGGCTCGCTGACCGTAAGGTTCAAGGCATCAGGGCACATGGAAATGGCGTGGCACCTTTACATGTGGGGCGATCAGGTCGAGGTTCTGGCGCCAGAGGCCCTGAGGGAAATGGTGGGCGATTGCCGCCGGGGTGACTTTCCCGCGCTCCCGTAGGGCGGTCAGGAAAACGAAGAATATCCTTCCTTCTTTGTTCTTTTTTAACTTTACGATCCTTTTCATTCGGCACTCCGTAGGGTTAGCTTCGAGGGAAAGGAGAGCCGGGCAATCATCCAGGAAAAAAGCAACCGGGGATATATCAACGAGGCCATGACAAGTTTTGACGCCCCCATGAACGATTCATAGGGCAATGGTCACATCACGACCGGGGAATCACCTTCCAGGAGTTGCCATGACGTTTCGATTCATTCATTCGTCCGACCTTCATATCGGTCGAAAGTTCGCGAACATCCCCGAGCCCGCCGACGGCAATATCCGTGGCCGTCTCATGGAGGCCCGGCACGGCGCGATCGACCGGCTTGCGGGGGCAGCACGCGACCGGGGCGCCGGGCATGTCCTGCTCGCAGGAGACACGTTCGACACCGCCACCCCCTCCGCGACCGTCATCCGGCAGGCGCTCGCCGCGATGGCCGAGGCGCCCGACGTGACATGGTGGCTTCTGCCGGGCAACCACGACAACCTCCGGGATGCCGAGCCGCTGTGGGAGGCCATCTGCCGCGACGCACCGGACAACGTGATGGCCCTGACGGATGCGGCACCGCACGACCTCGGCGGGGCGGCCACGCTGCTGCCCTGCCCCGTCGCATTTCGTTCCGGCGCGAGCGACCCGTCCGAGCCGCTGGTGACGATGGCCAGCGACGAAGGCAGGATGCGGATCGGCCTGGCGCATGGCGGGGTCACCGATTTCACCGAGTCCGGCGACGCGATCGCCCCGGACCGGGACCGCAGCGCGCGGCTAGACTACCTTGCGCTTGGCGACTGGCACGGACGGATGGCCGTGTCCGACCGGGTGCAGTATTCCGGCACGCCGGAACAGGACCGCTTCAAGCATGGTCGCCGGGGCGTCTGCCTCTGCGTGGAACTGGAGGGTCCGGGCGCCGCGCCGCGGGTCGAGGAGATCGAGACCGGCGCGTTCCTCTGGACGGAGGTGGATCTGCCCCTGCACCCCCGGCAGGACGCGGCCGCCGCGCTGGCCAAGGCGCTGCCGCCCGAAGGCCGGCGCGATATCATGATGAGGGTGGCGGTCACCGGCTGGGCCGGGCTGCCCGACCGGACCGACCTCGAGCGCGCCGCGGACCGGTACGCACCCGACTTCGCCCATTTCGAACTGGTGACGGGCGCGCTCGGCACGCATTACGAAACCGCCGACCTTGACGAGATCGACCGTGGCGGCGCGCTGCGGCTGGCGGCGAACATGCTGAAGGACGATGCCGAGTCGGACGCCCTGTCGCCTGGCGATCGCGAGGTCGCGGCCGATGCGCTCGCCCGGCTTTACGCCTATGTCCGGGAGGCCTCGGAATGAAGATCCGCTCCATTACCCTCGACAACGTGCGCCGCTTCACCGACCCGGTTGGCATCCGGGAGATCGGCGACGGGCTGAACGTGCTGTGCGAGCCCAACGAGCAGGGCAAGTCGACGCTGTTCGACGCGATCCAGGCTCTGTTCTTCAAGCCGCATGGCTCGCGTGACAAGGAGGTCACGGCGCTGCGCCCCCATGCCGGCGGCGCGCCCGAGGTGACCATCGAGGTCGAGACCGAGGGCGGCCGCTTCACGGTGACGAAACGCTGGCTGCAGAAACCCGCCGCGACGGTGCATCGGGACGGCACGCTCGTCGCTCAGGCCGACGCGGCAGAGGCGTGGATCGCCGACCTTCTGGGCGGGGATGCCGGCGGGCCCTCGGGCCTGATCTGGGTGCGGCAGGGCATGACCGACCTCACCGGCGGCTCGACCAGAGAGCAGAAGGTGGCGCTTGAGGCGCGGCGCGACCTGATGTCATCGGTCGGCGAGGAAGTGGAAGCGATGACCGGCGGGCGGCGCATGGACACAGCGTTGGCGCGGTGCCGCGAAGAACTGGCCGGCTATGTCACCAAGACCGGCCGCCCGTACGCGAATGGCCCGTGGAGGATCGCGCTGGACCGGGTGGAAGAGTTGACCGCGCGGCGCGATGGTCTGGCGGCGACGGCCGAGGACCTGCACAGTGCGCTGGCCGAACGCAAACGGGCGCGGCGCGATTTGCGCGATCTCGAGGATCCGGAGGCGGCCAGGGACCGGCGGCAGAAGCTCGAGGCGGCCCGCGCCACCAATGCCGCCGCAGAACGCCATGCCGAAGAGCTCGATTCCGAGGCGCGCAAGGTGGACATGGCGCGTCTGGAGGCCGACAATGCCCGCAACCGGCTTGAAGGCTTCCGGGAGGCCCAGGCCGAAAAGACGAAGGCCGCAAAGGACGCCGAGGCGGCAGAGACCGAAGCCCGGGTCAGAAAAGCCGCGCTGGACAAGGAACGCGAGGCACGCGATACCGCCGAACGCAATCTCGAGATCGCGCTGAACACGCTGAAGAAAGCCCGAGAGGCACATAACCTCGCCCTTCGCGCCAAGGCCGCCCGCGACGGAGAGGATCGGCGACGGGAGCTGGAGACCCGCATCACCAACGCGGAGAAGGCGCGCAGTTCGATGGAGAAGGCCGCGGCGGCGGCGCGCTCCGGTCCCGATGCAAGAACCTTGAACCGGGTCGAGAGTCTCGCCGTGGCCCATGCCACGGCCATCGCGGCGCGAAACGCCACGGCGACGCAGGTCATCGCCCATTATTCCGAGGGCCGGGAGGGGGCGATCCGCACCGACGACAGCACCCTGGCCGGCGGGCAACCCGTGCCCCTCCCACGCGCCACGCGGCTCACGATCGAAGGTGTCGGAGAGCTGGAGGTCCGCCCCGGCGACGCCGGCCACGACGACAGTTCCGTCGAGGCTGCTGCCGTGGCGTTGCGCAAGGCGCTTGACGGGATCGGCGCCGACGATCTCGAAGCGGCCCGCGCCAGCGCCGCCGCCCGGACCGCGGCCGAGCGGCGGGAAGGCGAGGCGAAGGCGGTCCTGAACAGCGTTGCGCCCGAGGGGATCGACCCGTTGCGCGAGGCGCTGGCGAAGATCCCGCAGGTGGACGAAGACGCCGACGCGCCCGACCCGGAAGTGGCCGAGGACGCGCTGGAGGACGCGCTGGCGGCCTATGAAGAGGCGCGAATTGCCCGCGACACCGCCTCTGAACGGCTGTCGGATGCCCGCAACGAAGCGACCCGCGCCAAGACCACCCTAACGTCGCTTCGCGAGCGGTTGAAACGGGCCGAGGACGCGCTGACGAAATTCGGCACCAGCACGGAAGACGAGCTTGCATCCAAGTCCGGCCGCGCCGCCCAGGCGCTTGAGGCCGCCGGGACGATCCATGCCGAGAAGGCAAGCAATGCCCCCGATCTCGCCGGCACCGAAGCGGCGCTGAATCGTGCCATGTCGGTCGAACAAGGCGCGCGCGACGAGATCGCCCGCCTGAAACCGCTTCTGGCGCGGCTGGAGGAACGGATCAGCCGCTCCTCGGGCGATGCGGTCGAAGAGCGGCTGGCCGAGACCGAACAGGAGCTCGAGGCGGCCAAGGCGACCCTCGCCCGGATCGGGCATGAGGTGAAGGTCCTGTTCCGGCTGGAAAAGGCGCTGGAGGCCGCGCGCACCGAGGCGCGAGAGCGGTACTTCACCCCCATAGCCAGGGAATTGAAGCCGCTCCTGCACCTGCTCTGGCCGGAGGCGGAGCTGACCTGGGGCGAGGAATCCCTGCTGCCCGACGCGCTGATCCGGGACGGTCAGGAGGAACCTATCAACATTCTCTCGGGCGGCACGCAGGAGCAGGTGGCGTTGTTGGTGCGCCTGGCCTTCGCCCGGATGCTCGCTGCCGCCGGACGGGTCGCGCCGGTGATCCTCGACGATGCGCTTGTCTTTACCGATGATGACCGGATCGAACGCATGTTCGACGCCCTGCACCGGCAGGCGGGGGATCTGCAGATCATCGTCCTGACCTGCCGCCAGCGCGCCTTCCGTGATCTGGGCGGCAAGGCGCTGCGCCTCGCCGCACCGGAAAAGATGGAGGCTGACAACTGAGACAACGCCCCCGATCTCTCCATCGCGCGACCCGACCAATTGACAGACCGTGACCGGAAATGAACAGGCACGATAACGATCTATCGGAACCGCGTTACCGCGGCCGTCCATCCAGCGTCACGACTTCGGAAAAGCTCGGCCGGGAACAGCTCTCGCGGCATTTCTTCATGCGCAACTTCCTCTATTCCGAGACCGGGGCCTTCGAGGGCATCCCCGACATTCCCGACGACCCGGAGCTGTCAGTGCGGACCCGGCCCGCCCTTGCCCAGATCCTGCTCGAACCCTTGCTGGAAACTTCCGGCCCGATCGAGGTGCGCTCTGCCTGTCGTGCCCGGAAATCAATGATTTCGGCAGCCGGAACGGGCTGAACTGCGGGTCCAGCGAGGTCATCATTGATCGAAACCGGGTGTTCCAATCTCGAGCCCGACGAGGAAATCGCCATTTTCTTTCAGGGAGGTGCCTTGGTCACTCCGGGCTTCCGACTCGATGCCGAAAGGATCGTCCGGCAGACGCGTGACCGTATCTCCGGGAAACAGGCCGCGATCGGGCCGGGCCGGCCAGAAAAGTTCCGCCTGGTGGTCCCGGGTGGCACCGACCTCTCCGGCCCGTGCCAGATAGATGAGATGCGCAGGGTTATCGTCCCAGCCTGCATGCTGATGCCATGCGTAATTGACGGTATGAAATGAAAGTGATCTTCATCAGCTGTTTAACCGGGGTGATTCGCGCGGCAAATCAGCGAAGTGCGCATTCATTTGCCCCATCGGCACATCGGCAACCGATGAGGGAGGCGACATGGACAGGCTGCCACTCACCGTTGTCGGGGGCTATCTGGGGGCGGGCAAGACCACGCTGATCAACCGGCTGTTGCGCGAGGATCACGGGCTGCGCCTGATGGTGATGGTCAATGATTTCGGGTCGGTCAATATCGACGCGGACCTGCTGAAAAGCGCGGGCGAGGACACGATCGAGCTGACCAATGGCTGCGTGTGCTGCACCATGGGGGCCGATCTCTTCATGGCGCTGGGCGATGTGCTGGATCGTGTGCCACGGCCCGATCACCTGGTGATCGAGGCGAGCGGCATCGCCGACCCCAAGAAGATCGCCGATGCAGCACGGGCCGAACCCGAGATGGAATATGGCGGGATCGCGCTGGTCGTGGATGCGGGTAATTTTGCGGCGCTGGCGGCGGATGCGCAGATCGGGGCGCAGATCGCCGGGCAGGTCGGGGTGGCCGACCTGCTGCTGGTGTCGAAATGCGGGGCCGAGGTGCCGGGCGCGCTGGCGATGCAGCTTGCCACGATGTCGCCCGCGCCGCTGGTGGCGCTGGACGGGCTGGACGAAGTCGCGCCGTTGGTGCTGGGCGGGTTCGAGCCGGGCACGGGGCGCGGCGCGGGCGCGGCGCATGGCGCCTATGTGACATGGTCGCATGACGGCGACGAGGTGATCGAGCGCGACGCGCTGCGCGCGCGGCTCGAGGCGGCGCCCGAGGGGCTTTACCGGGTCAAGGGGGTCATGCGCGGATCCGATGGTGGGTTCGAGTTCCACAAGGTCGGCCCCTCGGTCGAGATCGCGCGGGTGGCGCAACCGGCGCGTTCGCGCGTGGTGGGAATCGGCCCGGCGGCGCGGATCACCACGCGTGAGATCGCCGCGTGGTGGCAGGGGGGCAAAACGGGTTGATTGGCGGTTGCGTGGGCGAAATGCTGCGCCCGGCAAGGTAAGAGTGGTCTTAACCCTTGCGCCAACGGCCCGAAGCGCATAGAAGACGCGCGTCGACAAGGCGGGAAACGCCGCAGAACCAAAGAGACGAGCAGGGTCGGGGTGTTACCGGCCCTCTTTGTTTTGCGAACCGTCTGACCAACGAAACCCCCAAAGACCGGCGGAGACAACCGCACGGCCGGAAAACAACGCAAAAGGACTTAAACGCCACATGGCTCAAGACACAAAGATGGAGGAATTCGAAGCCCTCCTGAACGAAAGCTTCGAAATGGACACGCCCGAAGAGGGCAGCGTCGTCAAGGGCAAGGTGCTCGCCATCGAGGCGGGACAGGCCATCATCGATGTCGGCTACAAGATGGAAGGCCGCGTCGATCTCAAGGAATTTGCAAACCCCGGCGAACAGCCCGACATCTCGGTCGGTGACGAGGTCGAGGTGTTCCTGCGCGCGGCAGAAAACGCCCGCGGCGAAGCCGTCATCAGCCGTGAAATGGCCCGCCGTGAAGAGGCATGGGACCGGCTTGAGAAAGCCTATGCCGACGACGCACGCGTCGAGGGCGCGATCTTCGGTCGCGTCAAGGGTGGCTTTACCGTCGATCTGGGCGGCGCCGTGGCCTTCCTGCCCGGCTCTCAGGTCGATGTGCGCCCGGTGCGCGATGCCGGCCCGCTGATGGGTCTGAAACAGCCGTTCCAGATCCTCAAGATGGACCGCCGTCGTGGCAATATCGTGGTCTCGCGTCGTGCGATCCTCGAAGAGAGCCGCGCCGAACAGCGCGCCGAGGTGATCGGCAACCTGACCGAGGGGCAGGCCGTGGACGGGGTGGTCAAGAACATCACCGAATATGGCGCCTTCGTCGATCTGGGCGGTGTCGATGGCCTGTTGCACGTCACCGACATGGCCTGGCGGCGCGTCAACCACCCGTCGGAAATCCTGTCGATCGGCGAGACCGTCAAGGTCCAGGTCATCAAGATCAACAAGGAAACCCACCGCATCAGCCTCGGCATGAAGCAGTTGCAGGAGGATCCGTGGGATCTGGTCGCCGCGAAATACCCGCTGGGCACGGTGCACAAGGGCCGCGTGACCAACATCACCGATTACGGTGCCTTCGTCGAGCTCGAGCCCGGTATCGAGGGGCTGGTCCATGTCTCGGAAATGAGCTGGACCAAGAAGAACGTGCATCCCGGCAAGATCGTGTCCACCTCGCAAGAGGTCGATGTGATGATCCTGGAGATCGACCCCACCAAGCGCCGCGTGAGCCTTGGCCTCAAGCAGACCATGCGCAACCCGTGGGAGCTTTTCGCGGAAACCCATCCCGAGGGCACCGAAGTCGAGGGCGAGGTGAAGAACATCACCGAATTCGGCCTGTTCATCGGTCTCGAAGGCGATATCGACGGCATGGTTCACCTTTCGGACCTGAGCTGGGACGAACGTGGCGAGGATGCGATCCAGAACTACCGCAAGGGCGACGTGGTCCAGGCGGTCGTGTCGGAAGTGGATGTCGAGAAGGAGCGCATTTCGCTTTCCATCAAGGCGCTGGGCGGCGACAAGTTCGCCGAGGCCGTGGGCGGCGTCAAGCGCGGCTCGATCATCACCGTGACGGTGACGTCGATCGAGGATGGCGGGATCGAGGTGGAATACGAGGGCATGAAATCCTTCATCCGCCGTTCGGACCTGTCGCGTGATCGCTCCGAACAGCGCCCCGAGCGGTTCTCTGTCGGCGACAAGGTCGATGTGCGCGTGACCAACGTGGACAGCAAGACCCGTCGCCTGGGCCTGTCGATCAAGGCGCGCGAGATCGCCGAAGAGAAGGAAGCCGTGCAGCAATACGGCTCGTCCGACTCGGGTGCGAGCCTGGGCGATATCCTTGGTGCGGCGCTCAAGAGCGACGACGACAAGTAATCGCCGAGCCGATTGCAGACCGAAGACACGGCCCCGCCTTCCGGGCGGGGCCGTTTTTTGCGCCGAATCAAGGGTTTCGCCGCAGTGCGGCGCGCGCTTTCACGATTGCGTGACCGCAGCGCCCGACGCTTCGTTGCGTTCGGAAATGCCGATATTGGTGGGTTTGGGGCGAATTTCTTCTGCCCGGCCCGCGGGTTTGATGTTCCTTGCGAGATCAATTCTCTCTATAGTCCGAGACAAAAGACATGTCTGAAAAACAGCCCCGGGGAGAGTGATCCGATGATCCGATCGGAACTGATTCAAAAGATTGCCGATGAGAATCCGCATCTTTATCAACGCGATGTCGAGCGCATCGTGAACACCATTTTCGAGGAAATCACCGAAGCGATGGCCAATGGCAACCGGGTCGAACTGCGCGGGTTCGGTGCCTTCTCGGTCAAGCAGCGCAACGCGCGCGTCGGGCGCAACCCACGCACCGGCGAGGCGGTCGAGGTCGAGGAAAAGCATGTGCCCTTCTTCAAGACCGGCAAGCTGTTGCGCGATCGCCTGAACGGGAAGTCGTGAATGCGGTATCTGCGTTATGCCTTTCTGGCCGCGTTGGCCATTTGCCTGATCTCGGTCGCGATGGCCAATCGCGGCATGGTCGAGTTGCGGATGTTGCCCGCGGAACTGGGCAACCTGTTCGGGCTGACCCGCTCGGTTGAATTGCCGCTGTTCATCGTGATCCTCGGGTCGGTCGTGGCCGGGCTGATGATCGGCTTTGTCTGGGAATGGCTGCGCGAGCACAGGCAACGCGCCGAAGCCGCGCGCAAGGATCGTGAGATGAAGGCGCTCAAGCGCGAGATGCAGCGCCTGAAGCAAAGCGATGGCAAGGGCGGCAAGAAGGACGAGGTTCTGGCGCTGCTGGACGAGGCCAGCTGATCCCGCCGAGGCCCGGTTGCCTTGCGTGTTTTTCCCGGGGACGAGCAGGGCGATTGCCAGGCTGCCCGCTTTGGCATAGGTCAGGGCCATGAGCATCAGGGTGAAATTCTGTGGCCTGACCCGGCCCGGGGATATCGTTGCCGCCGCCCGGGCGGGGGCGCATTATGTCGGGTTCAACTTCTTTCCCAAGAGCCCGCGATACGTGACGCCGGATCAGGCGCGTGACCTGGCGGTGGATACGCCGGTGGGCATTGCCAGGGTCGCGCTGGTGGTGGATGCGAGTGATGCGGAACTGGATGCGATCACCGGGCGGGTGCCGCTCGACATGATCCAGTTGCACGGGGCGGAAAGCCCGGACCGTGTGGCCGGGATCAGGGCGCGTTACGGGCTGCCGGTGATGAAGGTGGTCGGGGTCGCAGAAAAGGCCGACCTGGCCGTTCTGGACGCTTACGAGGCCGTTGCCGATCAGATCCTTCTGGATGCCAAGCCGCCAAAGGGGGCCACGTTGCCGGGGGGCAATGGCATTGCGTTCGACTGGCGGCTCGTGGCCGGGCGCACGTGGGCGAAGCCGTGGATGCTCGCTGGCGGGTTGACGCCACAGAACGTGGCCGAAGCGATCCGGCTGACCGGGGCACGGCAGGTCGACACGGCGTCGGGCATCGAGTCGGCGCCGGGGGTGAAGGATGCCGATCTGATGCGGGCCTTCGTGGAGGCGGCGCGATGTGCGTGACCTTCCGCGAGGCGCGCATCGAGGATGTGCCCGCCGTGGTGGCGCTCCTGGCCGATGACGTCTTGGGGGCGGCGCGGGAACACCAGAACCTGGATACCTATCGCGCCGCCTTCGAGGCGATGCGGGCCGAGGGCGCGAACCATCTGATCGTGGGCGCGGATGCGGCGGGGCGGGTCGTCGCCACCTATCAGGTCACGTTCATTTCGGGCCTGAGCCTGGCCGCGGCGCGGCGCGCGCAGGTGGAATCGGTGCGCGTGACCTCGGACCTGCGCGGGCTGGGGGTCGGGCAGATGATGTTCGCCGATGTCGAGGCGCGGGCACGTGCGGCCAGGTGCCGGCTGATCCAGCTCACCATGAACGCCACCCGCAGCGAGAGCCGCCGATTCTATCAATCGCTCGGTTTCGAGGCGAGCCATGTGGGGTTCAAGAAACCACTTGCGGGATTAACCGGCGGTTAACCTGGAAGACTCATCCTGTGGTCATGACCCATTTGCCTGCCCGCATTGTCCCGGAATTGTGGATGCGTGATCTGTTCTCGTCGCGCGATGCCTGTCGTGGTGGCGTGATCAAGCGTCAGGTGCGGGACGTGGAACGCATTGTCGGGCGGGATGTCTTTCTGGCCGAGGTCGAGCGGCGGGGGTGGCAGGCGCTGGAGAACGGTCGCCATTTCATCATCTGCTGCAATGCCGAACCGGTGCGCCGCGCCCGGAGCGCGCCCGCGCGCGCGGGCGCCTGACGCGGGCGCGCGCCCGCGTCTTCCCGGCCTCTATTGCCCCCTGCCGCGTTCGGGTTTACATCGGCCCAAGGCAACCGGGAGGCGCAGCATGGCCGACGATCTTTTCAACAGTTTCATGAACGGCCCCGACGAGCGCGGGCGGTTCGGCAATTACGGCGGGCGGTTCGTCTCGGAAACGCTGATGCCCTTGATCCTCGAGCTTGAGGCCGAATACGAGCGGGCAAAGACCGATCCCGATTTCTGGGCCGAGATGGACGATCTGTGGAAACACTATGTCGGCCGTCCCAGCCCGCTCTATTTCGCCGAGCGGCTGACCAACCATCTGGGCGGCGCGAAGATATACCTCAAGCGCGACGAGTTGAACCACACCGGCGCGCACAAGATCAACAACGTGCTGGGCCAGATCCTGCTGGCGCGCCGCATGGGCAAGAAACGTATCATCGCCGAAACCGGCGCCGGACAGCATGGTGTGGCCACGGCCACGGTCTGTGCCAAGTTCGGCCTGCAATGCGTCGTCTACATGGGCAAGCACGATGTCGAGCGCCAGGCGCCCAACGTGTTCCGCATGCGCCTGCTGGGGGCCGAGGTGATCCCGGTCACATCCGGGCGCGGCACGTTGAAGGACGCGATGAACGACGCGCTGCGCGACTGGGTGACCAATGTGCGCGACACGTTCTATTGCATCGGCACGGTGGCGGGGCCGCACCCCTATCCGGCGATGGTGCGCGATTTCCAGTCGATCATCGGCAAGGAAGTGCGCTGGCAACTGGCCGAACAGGAAGGCGAAGGGCGCCTGCCCGACACGGTGATCGCGGCCATCGGCGGCGGATCGAACGCGATGGGGCTGTTCTTTCCTTTCCTCGATGACCCTTCCGTGCGGATCATCGGCGTCGAGGCGGGCGGCAAGGGTGTCAATGACAAGATGGAACATTGCGCCTCGCTCACCGGGGGGCGGCCGGGGGTGCTGCATGGCAACCGGACCTATCTGTTGCAGGACGATGACGGGCAGATCCTCGAAGGGTTCTCGATCTCGGCGGGGTTGGATTATCCGGGGATCGGGCCGGAACACAGCTGGCTGCACGATACGGGCCGCGCCGAATATGTGAGCATCACCGACCGCGAGGCGCTGGAGGCGTTCCAGCTTTCCTGCGCGACCGAGGGGATCATCCCGGCGCTGGAACCGAGCCACGCGCTGGCCCATGTGATGAAGATCGCCCCCGACCTGCCGCGCGAGCATGTCATCGTGATGAACATGTGCGGGCGTGGCGACAAGGACATCTATACGGTCGCAAAGCATCTGGGTTTCGACATGTCCGACACCGAAGGGCGCGTGGTGGACTGACGCGGCCGCACTCACGGCACGGCATGCGCCTCGAGCACCGACATCGGCACGATTTCCAGCGCGCGGGCGTGGGTGGCGGCGAGGTTGACGCGGGGGGCACAGCCTTCGTCGGCGGCCTGAAGGAAGCGCGCGGCGCAGACGCACCAGTGATCGCCGGGTTTGAGGCCGGCGAAATTGAATTCCGGGCGCGGGGTGCTGAGATCATTACCGACGTATTTCTCATAGGCGAGGAATTCCGCCGTCATCTCGCAACAGACCGTGTGGGAGCCCATGTCGGCCTCGCAGGTGTTGCAATGCCCGTCGCGGAAGAACCCGGTCACGGGGTCGTTCGAGCAGGGGGCGAGCGGGGCGCCATGCACGTTGACGGGGCGGTCGGGTTCGGCCTTCATTGCGTCTCCTTTTCAAGAGTGGCGGCGATGGCGCGGAACATCGCGATGTTGCGGTCGTTCACGCCCGGTTCGCGGAAACCGCGGTCGGCGCCGTTGGTGGCGATCATCACGCCGCTTGGGCGGTCGATATAGATATACTGGCCATAGATGCCACGGGCAAAGAATTCGCCCTCGCGCGCGTCGGGGGGCATCCACCATTGCAGCCCGTATTGCTGCGCGCCCGGGGCGGTCGGGGCCGAAGGCACGGTCGAGGCAGCGACCCAGTCGGCCGGCACGACCTGCCGCCCCTGCCATTGCCCGTCTTGCAGGATCATCTGGCCGAAGCGGGCATAATCGCGCGTGGTGAGGTTGAGTCCGCCCAGCACGAAGGCGGTTTCATAGCCGTCGGAGAGGTAGTAGGGATCGGCCTCAAGCCCCATGTGATCCAGGATCTTTTCCTGCATCAGGTCGGGAATGGCCCGTCCGGTCGCGCCGCGCAGCACCATGCCCAGAACATGGGTGTCGATCGAGACATATTGCCAGCGCAGCCCGGCGGCGGCCTCGGTCTCGGTCAGGTTCTCGGTGAAACCGTCGATCGAGCGACCCAATGCGATGACGCGCCCCATCTTGTTGATGTCGCTCCAGAAATCGAGGTAATCCTCGTCAAAGGTCACGCCGCTGGCCATCTGGAGCACGTTGCGGATCTTGGCGCCGTCATAGGCGCCGCCTTCGAGCGCGGGGGCGTATTTCGTCACCGGATCGTCGAGCGAGGCGATGGCGCCCTCATCGACCATGATGCCGAAAAGCGCCGAAAGAAAGCTCTTGGCGACCGACCACGAGATGCGCCGGTCGTCGGGACCGGTGCCGAGATGATAGCTCTCTTGCCGGATTTGCCCGTCCTTCATCACCACGAGCGCGGTGACGGCGCGCGCCTTGAGCCAGTCGTCGAAGCCTTGGGGCATTCCCATCGGCGCGCCGATGGGCAGGGGGCTGACGGGGCCCGGCCCGCGCGACATCGGCAGGGTCAGGAAGAGGTCGTCCATATGGCTGAAATTCTGCACGATCTTCTCTTCGGAAAACAGCGAGTTCACCGCCAGAAGCCGTGTGATGTTGTCGCGTTTCCAGATGCCTGCGGCGATCGCGATAACGATCAGCAGCAGAAGAAGACGCCCCAGAAACTTGCCGAATGCCCGCATGTTACCCCCGTATCATGTCACCGCGCGATGATGCCCGGGGGCTGTCGCTTTGGCAACTCCCCGATGGCCTCACCTGAAACGATCCATCAGCCTTTGCAGGGGCGAGCGGGTGTCGGTCTGCGGTGGCGCCTCGGGCTGCACGGGTCGAGGGTCGGGCTTGGGCGCGTCCGGTTTCCTGCGGGGCTTGTCGGCTGGCGTGGTCGAGGCGCGGGGCGGCTTGACCCTGAGCGCCACGGCATTGAGAAAACGCCCGGTATCGCCCTGCGCCAGATCGGGCGCACCGTCGGCGCAGCCGTGCAGCACATCGTCGAGCCAGTCCGCGTCGGATTTGGCGAAGTCGTGCAACACGTAGGCCGCGACGCGATCCTTGTGGCCGGGATGGCCGATGCCCATTCGCACGCGGGTATAATGTGGGCCGATATGGTCATGGATCGAGCGCAGCCCGTTATGACCGGCATGCCCGCCGCCATGCTTGACGCGCAGCTTGCCGGGGGCGAGGTCCAACTCGTCATGGAAAACGGTGATATCGGTGGAGTCGAGCTTGAAGAATCGCATGGCCTCGCCGATCGACTGGCCCGAGCGGTTCATGAAGGTCTGGGGCTTCAGCAGCAGGATCTTGTCGTCGCCCAGGCGCCCCTCGCTGACCAGCCCCTGGAAGCGCGATTTCCACGGGCTAAAGTCGTGTTCCTCGGCGATGCGGTCCACCGCCATGAAACCGATATTGTGCCGGTTATGGGCATATTTCGCCCCGGGATTGCCGAGGCCGACGAAAATCTGCATGGGCGGCGCCCCCTCTTGCGGTCGCGCAAAGGTCTAGGACGGTTGCGCGCGGGAATCAATCGCCGTGGCGCAAGCCGTTGCCGCAAAACGAAAACGCGGCCCCCGAGGGCCGCGCTTCCTGTTCCGTGCGACATGCGGAAGATCAGTCTTCCGAGGCTTCGGATTCGGCCACGGTTTCGACCTCGTCAGCCGCCGTTTCCTCTTCGTCCTCGGAGGCGCGCAGGCTCGACGGGGCCGAGATGTTGGCGATCACGAAATCACGTTCGACCGTGGGCTTGGCGCCTGCGGGGAGGGTGACGTCGGAGATGTGGACGATGTCGCCGATGTCCAGCCCTTCGAGATCGACGGTGATCAGTTCGGGGATGTCGCCGGCGACGACATTCAACTCGACCTCGGGGCGCACGGCGGTCAGCACGCCGCCCTTCTTGAGGCCCGGGGCCTTGTCTTCATTGATGAAATCGACATGAATGAAGAGGCTGATCCGGCTGGTGCGGCGCAGGCGCAGCAGGTCGATATGGGTGGGCAGATCCTTGACCACGTCGCGCTGAACGCTGCGGCAGATCACGCGCACATCGTCCTCGCCATCGACCTTGAGGTTCCACAGGGTCGACAGGAACCGGCCGTTTTTCAGGCGCTTGATCAATGCGTTGTAAGGAATGTTGATGGGCAGCGGGTCAACGTCGCCGCCGTAAACGATACCGGGCACCATGCCATCGCGGCGTGCCTGACGAGCGGCGCCCTTGCCTGTCCCCGTCCGTGCCTCGGCGTGAAGATCTGGGATCTGTCCAGCCATGAGAGTTCTCCTGTATGAGGCGGGGCTCCTCCAAGGCTGTAGCCCCGCGTGAAGCGTGGCGCATAGCGGGAATCGGGCCGGTTGGCAAGGGGGATCTGGCCGCGCTGCGGCCTGCGTTATCACTCGATTCGGGGGGTGAAAAAGGGGCTGCCGCCCGGCTGCCGGGGGGAGCGTCTCGGGGACGGGGGGCGAAGGTTGACGGGGGGCGGTGGGGGCTCGGGATGACGGTTTGGGTGATGGATGATCATGGTGTGGGGGCCGAACCGGCTATTGAATCCTTGTTCGAGAAGAGCGCCGCGTGCGAAGGTATTTGGACATCTTTCGCAAGAATGACGATTGGCCATATGGCTGCACGGAAGAATGATTCGGGCCTGGAGGCCTTGCCACAAGCCACTGTTTTTATTGGTCTTTTGCGGGGCACCAAGACAGCGTGGGGCAATTGTGTGCACGGCGGAAGCATATCCATACCCGCTTTGGACAAAGCATAAAACAAAAAAGGCCCGCATGGTGCGGGCCCTTGGTCCTGGGGATGGTCGCTCGACTATGTCTAGGAAGCCGACTTTCGTCTCAAGGTTTTCTTCTGGCGTGACTTCTCGATCATTTCCAGCATCTTACTTTGGTCGAAATGGTCGCGATAGTTCGGCATGGTGAACGGCGAATACCCCTCTGCCATTCCCGAGATTTTCGAAAATGCCGTCGAGAAATGGTCGACGCGGCAGACCTTGTCAGGGGTTGTCGCGGCGAAACTGAACGCCTCGATGAGAAGCTCGATCACCAGGCCCCACCGGTGGCACGCGGCGAAATCAAGCCGTTCCCGAAAGTCTTCCGTGACGATGTCGTCGACGTCCAAATCGGCTTTGTCAGCGTAGCTGAAGACGAGGTGAACGATTTCGTCCCGGTCGGCCTCTTCCGACAGGTCGATCCCATCGAAGCTGACCGTCCGGAGAAGCCGGTCGAGCTGTTCCTCCTTCTTGATGTGTGCTGCAAGACTGGGAATCCCGGAGAAAATCAGCATCAAGGGCCAGTTGTGATCTTTGAGGAGCGACTTGAAGCTGTCGAGCATCTTCTGGTTGGTCGCGCTGTCCGCGGAAGTGAACACGTGCTGGCATTCATCGAAATGGATACCGATGACCCCCTGAAGCTCGGCGCATTTCCGCACTTTCGACCAGATCTCGGTCTGTGAGTGACGCCCCCGAAGCGGGTATCCGAGCACCTCAAGAATGACGACGCCCAAGTCTTTCCACGTGACTTTCCCGGACAGCAGGCAAGAGACAATCTTCGCAGGCCGACCGTCGGGCATGATGGTCGAGCCGTCGTTGAACGCCCGCAGAAGGGTCTCGATCTCGGTCGACTTGCCCTGGCGGGACTCTCCGATGACCACGATGCCGCGGGCTTCAAACTGCTGGCCGATGGCGGCCTTGGCGTAATAGTCGGAGGCGCACCATGTCATGGCTTCACGGAGCCGCTCTGAGCGGCCGAAGGGAAACCGTGCTTCGAGAAGTGGCTTGCGAACATCCACGAGCGTCGTATCGATGAAAGACATTATTTCAGCTCCTTGAGGTTGGTCGGGCGCGCCAGTTTCTTGCCCTTTTTCGTGGCCTTGGGCTTGCGCGGGGTCTGGGTTTCAGACGCGTTCGCAGGCGGATCGTCTTGCGCGTCGTCTGAAACCACCGCAGGCTCGTCCGGATTGATGATGCCGTTGTCCGCTTCGCCGGGGTCTGCATCCACGGTCGCATCAATCACGGAATCCCCATCACCGATCGCGAACACCGCCGCACCTGCACCCGAGTCCAGATCGGTGATCGAATCCGGTGGTGTTGTCCCCGGCAACGTTCCTGTATAGATCGTCCGGGCGCCGGAGAATACGACCTTGGCCATCGCTTTGCACTCTTCGATCGTGCTGTAGCTGCGCGGTAGGCCATGTTCGACCCCGATCGAAGAGATGTCTGCGAAACGCCTGGTTTTGACCTCCATCAGGCGATCATGGTAAATCTCTGACGTTTCAGGATCTTCGCGCCGGTATTCGGCCATCAGCTGCAACACCTCCATCAGCGTCATATCCGCGAAAACCGTCATCTGCAGCTGGACCTCGATTGGGTCGCGATATCCGGGCATCAGAACGGTCGCGATGTTCAGATCGTCCGGATCGATGAAGACCCGGACTTTTCCCTTGAAGAACTGGTTTTCTCGGGCGGCCTGGAGTTCATTTGAGTTGAACCAGATGCCACTAACAGGCTGCTGAAAAAGGCCGGTCTCGACGCGGTTTCGAGAACATGATTCACTCCCGGCACGGCAGCGGCGGTGAGGG
>JAABTV010000021.1 GCA_011389685.1 Paracoccaceae bacterium | reverse complement strand
CCGGGCAGCGCCCGCCCCGCCCCATGGGCGGGCGCTCCGCACCCACCCCGGGTCGGGCGCTGCCCTTTCGTTGTGCGTCATCCGAATCCCCATTCGACGCAACAGGCCAAAAAGCTTTTCGCGGAAAACCTTAGACCCGGCTCTTCGTGAAACGCGCGCAACGCTCAGGTGTTTCGCTGCGTTCCACCTTATCCCTGTCTCAGGTATTCGGCGGAACGCTTTGGGCAAGATGAAAGCGGGGTCAGCCCCTTGCGGCGGCGAGGAAGCGGTCGATTTCGCGATCGGGCATGGACCAGTCGCAGACCAGGCGGGCGGGGAGTGGCTCGGCCGCATCGCCGCTGTCCACGTTGTCGGCCAGGATGTGATAGACCGCGCCGGCGGCGACGAGGCGCTGATGCAGGGCGCGGGGCATGTGGGTGTAGATCATGTTGGCGTCGGGGGTGCCGTCGATGCGCACGCCGGGCAACTCGCGCAGACCGCTGGCAAGACGCGCGCAGCCCGCGTTGGCGCGCCGCGCGAGGTCGAGCCAGAGGTCGTCGGCGAGATAGGCCTGCATCTGGGCCGAGAGGTAGCGGTGTTTCGAGAACAGATGCCCGCCGCGCTTGCGGCGCAATTCGAATTCCCAGGCCGGGGCGGGGTCGAAGAAGATCACCGCCTCGACGCCGATGCAGCCGTTCTTGGTGCCGCCGAAGGAAACCGAATCGATGCCGCGTTTCCATGTCATCTCGGCCGGGGTGCAGCCGAGCGCCGCCAGCGCATTGGCAAAGCGCGCGCCGTCGAGATGGGTCTTGAGCCCGTACTCGCGGGCGGTGGCGGTGAGCGCGGCCAGGTCATCGAGGGTGTAGACATGGCCGCGCTCGGTCACCTGCGTGATCGACACGGGTCCGCGCTGGGGCCCGTGGACGCCGCGGTTGCCCTCGCCCTCGATGGCGGCGCGCAGCGCGTCGGGACTCATCCGGTCGCTGTCGCCCACAAGCGTGAGCTTGGACCCGCCGGTGTAGAATTCGGGCGCGTTGCATTCGTCTTCGTGGATATGGGCGACCGGCGAGCAGAAAATGGTCTGCCAGGGTGCGGTGAGGCTCGCGAGGGCGAGCGCGTTGGCGGTGGTGCCGGTGGCGACGAGATAGACGGCGGCCTCGGGCGCCTCGAAGAGCGTGCGGATGCGCTCGCGCACCTCGTCCATGAGCGCGTCGTCGCCATAGCCCATGGCATAGCCTTCGTTGGCACGGGTGAGCGCGTCGAGAATGGCCGGGTGGGCCGGGCCGGAATTGTCGGAGGCAAAGAACATCAGGTGGGCTCCTCGATGATATGGTTTTCCCAATCGTCCTCGTCGATCTCGAATTCGGGGACGGTGCGGTGCTGCATCGACACGCCCGCATCATGGACCGATTGCGCCGTGCCGGTCAGAAGCGGGTGCCAGTCGGGCAGGGGATCGCCCTGCCAGAGGAGTTTATAGGCGCAGGTTTCGGGCAGCCAATAGGCGTTCTTACCGATCGTGGCGGGGTCGAGCGTGATGCATTCCGGCACGAACCGGTGGCGGGTCTCGTATTGGGCGCAGCGGCAGGTCGTATCGTCGAACAGGCGGCAGGCGACGCGGGTCAGCGCGACCTCGCCGGTGTCTTCGTCTTCGAGCTTGTTGAGGCAGCATTTGCCGCAGCCGTCGCAGAGCGCCTCCCATTCGGCGCGGGTCATCCGGGCAAGGGGGGTGGTTTCCCAGAAGCGCGGGCGGAGGCCGGTGCGGTCGATCGGGTCACTCATGGCTGGGCGAGGATGTCGCGGGCGCGGGCGCAGTCGGCATCCATCTGCGCGATGAAGGCGTCGAGGCTGTCGAATTTTTCCTCGGGGCGCAGGTATTCGACCAGCCCGACCGAGAGCGCGGCGCCGTAAAGATCGCCGGAGAAGTCGAAGAGATAGGTTTCGAGATTGGGCGTCTCGCCGTCGAACATCGGGCGCAGGCCGAGCGAGGCGGCGCCGCGATAGCTACCCTTGTGCGGGCCGTCGAGCACATCGACCAGCACAGCATAGACACCGAAGCGTGGCGGGTGCAGATCGTCGATCGACATGTTGGCGGTGGGATAGCCCAACTCGCGGCCACGTTGGTGGCCGGTGATCACCCGCCCCTCGATCCGGTGCCAGTGGCCGAGCATGGCGGCGGCGTCGCGGGGGCGGCCCTCGGTGAGGGCGGTGCGGATCGCGGTCGAGGAAACTTCGCCCCGCTCGCCTTCGAGCAGGTCCGCGATGGTGACGCCGAAGCCCATTTGCGCGCCGAAGGCCCGGAGGTCATCGGCATTGCCCGCGCGGCCCTTGCCGAAGCAGAAATCGGCGCCGACGACGATGTGCCGGAGTCCGAGCCCGTCGCGCAGGACGCGGGCGGCAAATGCCTCGGGGGTGAGCGAGGAGAGGGCGGCGTTGAAATTCAGCTCGTAAAGCCGTTCGACGCCCAGTTTCTCGAGCCTGTGGGCCCGCGCGGCGGAGCCGGTGAGCCGGAAGGGCGGGGCGTCGGGGGCAAAGAACTGGCGCGGGTGCGGCTCGAAGGTGACGATGCCGAGGGGCGCGCCGATCCGGGCGCCTTCGGTGCGGGCGATGTCGATCACCGACTGGTGGCCGAGATGCACACCATCGAAATTTCCGATGGTGGCCGAGGCGCCCTTGTCGGCGGGCGAGACGAATTGATGATCGCGGATGATGCGCATGGCGCGGGTCTAGCGGCGCGGCGGGACGGGTGCAAGCGGGGAGCGCGTCATCGGGGTGATTCCGGGCGGGTGACTTCGGGCCTGCGCGGTCAGTCGAACTTGGCCGAGGGGGCCAGCACCGTGGCCTCGCCGACCAGCACCTTCTTGCCGTCGACAAGGCAGCGGCAATCGAGTGTCACGCGGCGTTTGGCATGTTCGATGCCCACCACCTCGACCTCGGCCAGCACCATGTCGCCGGGGCGCACGGGGCCGAGGAACTTGAGGCTCTGGCCCATGTAGATCGTGCCGTGGCCGGGGAGCTGTTCGCCGATCACCGCCGAGATCAGCCCGGCGGTGAGCATGCCATGGGCGATGCGGCCCTCGAAGATCGTGTCGCGGGCATAATCGTCGTCGAGATGGACCGGGTTGCGATCGGTCGAGACCTGCGCGAACATCTCGATATCCTCGTCGGTCACCACCTTGCGCAGGTGGCGGGTCATGCCCATCTCGATTTCCTCGATGGTGATGGTTCCGCGTGGCAGGTTGTCCAACATTCCGCCCTCCGAAGGCTTGTCTCGTGCGCAATTTTCGGCCGCTTTGGCGGCCTTTCACGGAACTTTATTACTTTGCAGGCGCAGAAACGCAAGCCCTGATTTCGCTCAGGCCAGTTGACCTATGGCATAATCGGGGGTGATCATTTCCTTGGAAAGGTAGGCGTCGAGCGCCTCGCGGTCGATCTTCGGCGAGGTTTTCGTGATCTCGCGGGCCAGCCCGCCGGTGATGTAGAGCGAGTCGATGCCTTCACCCATCGCGCCCTGAATGTCGGTGTGCAGGCCGTCGCCGATGGCGAGGATCTGGTCGTTGGCGGGCAGCGGTCCGAGCTCTGCCAGTCGGCGGCGGGCAAGATCGTAGATCGGCGGGTGGGGCTTGCCGAAATAGAGGCTTTCGCCGCCCATTTGGGTGTAAAGCCGGGCCAGCGCCCCGGCGCACCATTCGCGCACGTCTCCGCGATCGACCACGATATCGGGATTGGCGCAGAGCAGTTTCAGCCCCTTCTGCTTGGCATAGAGGAAGGCGGGGCGGTTTACATCCGGGTCGGCCATGGGATCGTCCGGGCCGCAGCAGACGATGCCTTCGGCCTCTTGCAGGGGGACGAGCCGGATATCGACCGGGTTCTCGATCACCTGCATCGGTTCGAAAAAATCCTCGTCGCGGTCCCATTCGCCCATGAACAGCACCTTTTCGCCCACCACGCCGCGGAACATCGCGGCACGGGCGCTGTCGCCGGAGGTGGCGATCGTGTCCCATGCGTCGCGGGGGACGCCGAAGATGTCGAGCTGTGCGGCGACGCCCTTGCGCGGTTTGGGCGAGTTGGTGACCAGCACCACCGTGCCGCCGCGGGCGCGATAGTCCTGCAACGCCTTGACGGCGGCCGGCAGGGCGCGCACCCCGTCATGGACGCAGCCCCAGAGATCGACGAAAAGCGCGTCGTAGCTGTCCGAGACTTGGGCGAGGCTGTCGATGATGCGGGTCATGCCGGCTCCTTTCGCTGGTTGCTCGCTGGTTGCGGCAGATATGGCAGGGGCGCGCCGGAATTGCCAGTGTTGCGCGACGGGGCGAGGTGCGAGGGGCCAGCCCCTCGCACTCCCCGAGTTATTTGGGGTCAGATGAAATGCGGGGGCGCCGGTGGTCCGTCGGGGCGGGGCGGGAGCGCCTTTTGCGGATGGATTATCAATGCGTTAGAGGGAAAGATTGGGGATGATCTGTTTCTTGCGCGACATGATGCCGGGCAGGGTGACCGTGTCGCCCTCGGGACGGGCGCCGAAGCTTTTCTCGGCCAGGGTCTTGACCAGATCGTTGGGCACCAGCAGCGTGGCTTCTTCGTTGAGGATGTCCACGACGAAGAGCAGCACCTGATCGACGCCGTCTTCCTTGGCGACCTGCGCCATGGTTTCCATCAGGCTGGCCTTGCGGTCGAGCACGGTGGCGGGGGCGGTGGTTTCGAGCACGGAGACGCGGAATTTCGTGCCCGAGACCGCGTATTCCTTGGAATCCATGCGGATCAGGTCGGCATCCGAGAAGCTGGAGACATCGGATTTCGCGGCGAACATCTCGGCGGCGTAGTCGGGGATCGAGATGCCGAGATCGGCGGCCAGTTTCCCGGCCAGTTCGCGGTCGTGATCGGTGGTCGTGGGCGAGCGGAATTCGAGCGTGTCCGACAGGATGCAGGTCAGCGCGGCGCCCTTGATCGCATCCGGTATCTTGTTGTAATCATTGCCGATCATGTCGAGCATGATGGTCGCGGTGCAGGCCAGGGGGCGGATCGTGATGTCGATGGGGCCCCTGGTTTCGAGGCCGCCGGCGAGCTTGTGATGGTCGATGATTTCGCGCAGGTCGGCGGCGTTGATTCCGGCGGGCAGTTCGGCGGGGTTGTTGGTGTCGACCACGACGCAGGGCTGGCCTTCATCGACGTCCGAGATGATCGTGGGCGTGTCGAGCGCCCAGCGGGTCAGCATGAAGGCGGCTTCGGTATTGGGTTCGCCCAAGAGCACCGGCTTGGCCTCTACCCCTTTGATTTCATTGAGATACCAGGCCCAGAGAATGGGCGAGCCGGTGGAATCCGTGTCGGGCGATTTATGGCCGAAAACGAGCGTGGTCATGGTTTTTCCATCCTGTCTGATGCGGATCTTTCGCGAGATTTCGGGGGCCTTATAGGCGCGCGGGGCGGGGATGTCACGGGGGCCTCAACGGGTTTTTGCCGCAGTGCAGCATTGAAAGGTTAACGCCGCCCGAGGGCCGGGAATCGGGGGGTGACATCCGGCTGCCGTGCGGCTGCCGGCGCGTTCGCGTCGCGGCTTTGCGCATGACGGTTAGCGCACCGCGCGGAGACATGCGCGCCGGGGCTTTCGCCCCTCGGGGCGGAGGGTTAATCTGCCGGTGATGGGAAAGCCGCGCGAAACCGATCTCTACCCGCCGGTCAAGGCCTGGCTCGAAGCGCTTGGCTATGTCGTCAAGGGCGAGGTCGGCGCGGTGGACGTGGTGGCGCTGCGCCCGGGCGAGGCGCCGCTGATCGTGGAGCTCAAGACCGGGTTCTCGCTGCAATTGCTGCAACAGGCGGTGGCGCGGCAGGCGGTGACGGATGCGGTTTATGTAGCGGTGCCGCGGTGGTCGGGCAAGGCGGGCTGGCGCAGCTTCAAGGGCAATATCGGGCTGTGCCGCCGGCTTGGGCTGGGGGTGCTGTCGGTGGACCCGGCCAGCGGGGCGGTGCGGGCGCATTGCGATCCGGCGCCGTTTCGGCCGCGCAAGTCGAAGTTGCGGCGGGCGGCGCTGTTGAAGGAGTTCACGGCACGGGCGGGTGATCCCAACGCGGGGGGCATGACGCGCGAGACCATCGTGACCGCCTATCGGCAGGGGGCGGTAAAATGCGCGGCCTTCCTGGCCGAGGCGGGGCCGAGTCGCGGCGCCGAGGTGGCGCGCGCAACCGGCGTGGCGCGGGCGACGACGATGATGCGCGACAACCATTATGGTTGGTTCGAGCGGGTAGACAGGGGGGTTTATGCGCTGAGTGTCGCGGGGCGTGCGGCGTGGGCGGAGTGACGGGCGGCGCGGGCCGTGGGGGCGGAAGCTACACTTGAGTTTAGAGGGTGTTGCGCTCGATCGAATTCATTTCGCCCGGGCTGCTTGCAGCCCGGGCAGCGCCCGACCCGCCCCATGGGCGGGCGCTCCGCACCCACCCCGGGTCGGGCGCTGCCCTCTCGTTGGGCGGCAGCCGAAGCCCATTCGACGCAACATGCTATACAATCCAGAACGGGCAGGGGTCTTCTGTCGCGTTTCTGGAAAGGTATGTTCTGGAAAGGATGCGAGGTGCTGGAGTGGCTCGGGCCAGCGTTCATGGTCCCACGCGGCGTTTGCGGGGTGATTGGCGGTGCGGCGTGCGGGGGTGTGCTGGGGCGAAATGGAATTTTTTCGCGGACGTTACGGAATGGCGTGGACCGCGGTGGTGACAGCGCCGGCGCAAAAGGGCAGGATCGCGCCAAAGGGAGGCCTCAATGAAGCGCATACACCAGATGCTGAATGCCGCCGCGCGGGCGCGGGGTGGCGAGCTCGGGATCATCGACCATGACGACAGCACCTATGACTGGGCCGCGATCCGGGCCGGGGCCGAGGCAGCGCGGGATGCGTTGATCGCGCGCGGCGTGCAGCCGGGCGACCGGGTGGTGATCGTGCTGGAGAACAGCGCGGCGATGGTGGCCTTTCTCTTCGGCTGTTCGATGATGGATGCGATCGCCTGCCCGGTGAACGCGCGCCTGACCGAGCCCGAGATCGACCGCATCCTGCGCCATTCCGAGGCGGCGGCGGCGGTGATGACGGTCGAGACCGGCCCCGCCCCGCGCCGCCATGCCGAGCGGATGGGCGCCGAGGAGGTGCCGCTTCCGACCGGGACGGTGGCGATCCTGAGCCGCGAGGGGGCGACGCCCGAGCCGGTGCACGACGCGCCCGAGCACCAGATCGCGATTCTGCTTTACACCTCGGGTACGACCGGCGTGCCCAAGGGGGCGATGCTGTCGCATGCTGCGATGCTCAACTCGGCGGCGGCCTCGGCGGATCTTCGCGACCTGGTGGCCGAGGACGTCACCTATCTCGCGCTGCCGATGAGCCATGTGTTCGGGCTGGCCACGATCCTTGCGATCACCTTTTCGCAGGGCGCGGTGCGGCTCGAGGCGCGGTTCGACGTGGCGCGGCTTTACGCGGCGTTGCGCACCGATATCACGGTTCTGCCGGCGGTGCCGCAGATGCATGCGCAACTTTTCCATTACGCGCGCAAGCAGGGGATGGAGCGTTATGAGGCGGGGCTGTTGCGCTATACCTCGTCGGGGGGGGCGCCGCTCGACCCGGCATGGAAGCGCGAGGCCGAGGATTTCTATGGCGTGGCCTTGCAGAATGGCTATGGCCTCACCGAATGCGCGTCGGGGGTCTGTGCCACCAAGAACGAGCTTGGCGATCCCGACAATTCGGTCGGGGTGGCGATGCTGAACAGCGAGGTGCGGGTGAACACCGCCGCGCCGGGATCGAACCCGGACGAGGGGATCGGCGAGGTCGAGATCGGCGGGCCGCAACTGATGCTGGGCTATTTCCGCGATCCCGAGGAGACCGCGGCGGCGATGACCTCGGACGGGTGGTTGCGGTCGGGCGACCTGGGGCGGTTCGACCGGCACGGGCGGCTGCATATCGTGGGGCGGACCAAGGAGTTGATCATCCATTCGGGGTTCAACGTCTATCCCGCCGAGATCGAGGCGGTGCTGACCGAGCATCCGGATGTGATCCTCGCCGCGGTCGTGGGGCGGCGGATCGAGGGCGGCAACGAGGAGGTGGTGGCCTTTGTCACCTCATGGCCCGAATCCGGGCTGACCGAGGAGGCGCTGAAGGCCTATCTGAAGGACGTGCTGGCGCCCTACAAGCGGCCGGCGCGGATCGTGGTGACCGATGCGCTGCCGGCGGCGCCGTCGGGCAAGATCCTGAAATCCGGTCTGCTGGAGCATTTTGCCGAGGAGATCGAGGCGGAATAGGTGGTCAGGGATGTGTCGTGTTGAATCAAGTTTGCCCAAGCCCGGAACGGCGGCGGAGCCGCCCGGGCAGCACATCATTGCCCGGCAGGCGATTTTTCAGTGAAAAAATCTGCCGGGAGGGGGCCGCCCCGTCGTGACGGCGGCACGCCTTTGGCGTGACCGGGTGCTTTCGATATGTTGCGCGCCGCTTCGGGAAGGGGCTGGTGTTGCAAGATAAACTGCGCTGCGCCGATGTTGTGAGCACCCGACCGCGGCCCTGTGCCGCCCTTTGGTTCGGCATGGGGCGATTCCGATTTGATGCGATCCGCTAGACATTCGCGCGGGCTTGCGAACAGGAGGGTGGAATGTGTGAGAATCTCGACACGCCGCAGGGGCGGCGGCTGGCCTATCACCGCAGCGAGGGGCGGGGGCCCTGGGTGGTGTTCTGTGGCGGGCTCAAATCCGACATGGAGGGCAGCAAGGCGCTCTATCTCGAAGCCTGGGCGCGGCGCAATGGGCGGGCCTTTCTGCGCTTCGACTATTCGGGGCACGGGCAGAGTTCGGGCGAATTCACCGATGGCTGTATCGGCGACTGGCACGAGGATACGCTGGCGGCGGTGGAGGCGCTGACCGAGGGGCCGGTGGTGCCGGTGGGCTCGTCGATGGGCGGCTGGCAGGCGCTGTTGCTGGCGCGCGCACTCCCCGGGCGGATCGCCGGAATGGTGACCATCGCCGCGGCGCCGGATTTCACCGAGGATGGATACTGGGCTGGGTTCAGCGAGGCGCAGAAGGCGCAGCTTGAGACGGTGGGGCATGTGGAACTGCCCAGCGATTACATGGAGCCCTACGTGATCACCCGGCGGATGATCGAGGACGGGCGCGAGCGGCTGGTGCTGCGCGCGCCGTTGCGGATGGATTTCCCGGTGCGGTTCCTGCAGGGCACGGATGACACGGCGGTATCGGTCGCAACCGCGCTGCGGTTGCTGGAACATGCGCAAGGGTCCGACATGCGGCTCACTCTGGTCAAGGATGCCGATCACCGGTTTTCCGACGACGCGTGCCTCGGGGTGATCGAGGCGGCGCTTGAGGATGTCCTGGAAGGGGCGGGCGGGTGATCCGCGCGGTCGGACGCTGGCTGGGGCGGCTGCTGTTGGGCCTTGGCGTGCTGGCCGGGGCTGTCTGGGCGTTTGGCCCGCGCGAGCCGGTCGAGGTGGCGGCAAGGTTCGACGCCGGGCGGCTCGGGGCCGGGGTGGGGGCCTACCTGGCAGAGCGGGAGGCGGGGTTCGACGACATCACGCCGGGGGTGGAAAAGCGGGTGATCTGGGCCGGGGCGCCCGAGGTGAAGACGCCGGTTTCGGTGCTTTACGTGCACGGGTTCTCGGCCACGTCCGAGGAGTTGCGCCCGGTGCCCGACCGGGTGGCCGGGGCGCTGGGGGCCAACCTTGTCTTTACCCGGCTCAGGGGGCATGGGCGGTCCGGTGCGGCGCTGGGCGAGGTCAGCGTCGCCGACTGGATGGCGGACATGGCTGAGGCGCTGGCGGTGGCGCGGGCGGTGGGCGAGGAAGTGCTGGTGATCGCGACATCGACCGGGGGCACGTTGATGGCCGAGGCCGCGTTGCAGGCCGGGATGGCCGACGCGGTGAAGGGCATCGTCTTCGTCTCGCCCAATTTCGGGATCAACGATCCGGCCGCCGCGCTGTTGACATGGCCGGGCGCGCGCCATGTCCTGCCGCATGTGGTGGGGCGGGAGCGCAGCTGGACGCCGAGCAATGACCGTCACGGGACATTCTGGACCACGCGCTATCCGTTTGTCGCGGTGTTCCCGATGGCGGCTTTGGTGCAACATGCGTGGACGCGGGATTACCGGGGCGTGGATATTCCCGCACTGTTCTATTTCGCGCCCGATGACCGGGTGGTGCGGGGCGAGCGGACCGAAGCGTTTGCCGCGCGCTGGGGCGGGCCGGTGTCGATGGTGCGCCTGCCTGCAGGCGCGGATGTGTCGCCGGGGCGGCATGTGATCGCGGGCGATATCGTGTCGCCGGGCAACACGCGTGCGACGGTGGCGCTTGTTCTCGACTGGCTGGGAGGGGTGTGAGCATGGAGCAGAGGGTATCGCTGATCACGCTGGGGGTGCGGGATATGGCCCGGGCGGTGGCGTTTTACGAGGCGCTGGGCTGGCAGCGGGAGGACAGCCCCGAAGGGATCGTGGTGTTCGATCTGATCGGGCAGAGCCTGGGGCTTTATCCGCTGGAAAAGCTGGCCGAGGACATGGGCGTGCCGGTGGAGCGGCTGGGCACCGGGGCGGCGACGCTGGCCTGCAACATGCGCAAAAGGGACGAGGTGGCAGAGGTCATCGCGGCGGCGCGGGGTGCGGGGGGCGAAGTGCTGCGCGAGGCGGGCGAGGTGTTCTGGGGCGGGGTCGTGGGCTATTTCGCCGATCCCGAGGGCCATGTCTGGGAAGTGGCGTGGAATCCGTTCTCGCCCTTGTCGGCGCGCGGGGAATTCCGCTGGGGCGGGTATTGAGGGAGGAGGGTGGGTGAATCACCCACCCTACGAGGGGGCGCTGCCCCCTCGGTGCAAGACGCGGGGCGTCTTGTCACCTTCACCCCCGGAGTATTGGGGGCAAGATGAAGGGAGGACCGGGATGCGCAAGCCGCGCAGCATGTGGAGCCTCGAGACTCTGGGACGGGTGCGGTTGTCGCGCTATTTCTACATGCGCGAGTTTCTTTATTCGGAGATCGCCAATTTTCACGAATTGCGGAACATTCCCGACGATCCGGACCTCGCGATCGAAAACGGGCGGGCGTTCTGCGCGGCGCTGCTCGACCCGCTGGAGGAGACATTCGGGCGGGTGGCGGTGCGCTCGGGCTATCGCTCGGCCAGCCTCAACCGGTTCGGCAACGAGAACCGGCTGAACTGTGCGCGCAATGAGCATCCGCAGGAGTGTCATATCTGGGATCGCGGGCGCGGGGCGGAGGCGATCGCGGGGGCGTCGGTGGTGATTCCGTGGTTTGCCGATCACTACGAGGCCGGGCGCGACTGGCGTGACCTGGCGTGGTGGATCCATGATCATCTGCCCTATTCCGAGCTGTGGTTCTTTCCGAGGCTCTGCGCCTTCAACATCTCTTGGCGGCCCGAACCGTGGCGGGTGATCTCGTCTTATATCGCGCCGCGGGGGACGCTGTTGCGGCGCGGTGAGGAACCCGGCGAGGGGCTGACGGCGCGGCGGGCGCGCTATGCGGATTTTCCGGGGTTTCGCGGGTTGGTTCCGCCCGAGGGGGCAGGGCCTGCCGGTTTCCCGCCGAAAGCCGGTCGTGGCGGTTGACGCGGCGCGCCAGCCTGCCAAGTTGGGCGCGAGTTTGACACGGAAGGGACTCTTCGATGCAGGAACCTCTGGTTCTGATCCCGGGCATGATGTGCGATTCGCGGCTTTACGCCCCGCAGATCGAGGCGTTCAGCCGCGAACGCTCGGTCACGGTGGCCTGTGCGACGCGCGGCGAGCGGATCGAGGAGATCGCCTCGACCATCCTTGACGGGGCGCCGCAGAAATTCGCGCTGGCCGGGTTGTCGATGGGGGGGATCATCGCGATGGAGGTGCTGCGCCGCGCGCCCGACCGGGTGACGCGGATCGCGCTGATGGACACCAACCCGCTGGCCGAAACGCCGCAAAGCGCGGCGATGTACGAGCCGATGATCGTGGGGGTCAAGGCGGGCAAGCTGGACGAGGTGATGCGCGGGTTTCTCAGGCCCGAGACGTTCGCGCCGGGGCCCGGGCGGATGGAGGTCATGGCGCTGATGGCCGAGATGGCGCGGGCGCTGGGGCCGGAGGTGTTCCTGCGCCAGGTGCGGGCGCTGCAGCGGCGCAAGGACAACCAGGCGGTGCTGCGCAAGTGCAAGGTGCCGGCGCTGGTGCTGTGCGGCGAGCATGACCGGCTGACCCCGGTCAAGCGGCATACGTTCATGGCCGAACTGATCCCCGATGCGCATCTCGAGATCATCGCGGATGCGGGTCATGCGCCGGTGATCGAGCAGCCCGGGGCGGTGAATGCGGCGCTGTCGGCGTGGCTGGCGCGGCCTTTCGTTCTGAAGTAGCCGATGGCGGGCGGGGATGAGCGCAACCGGCTGCGCGCACAGGCCCGGCGGGTGCGCGCATGGAGCCGCGATCATATCCCGCCGGGGTTGCGGCTGGTGGTCGGGCTGGGTCTGATCCTGGGCGGGGTTCTCGGGTTTCTGCCGATCCTCGGGTTCTGGATGATCCCGCTGGGCATGGCGGTGGCGGCGGCGGATGTGGGGCCGATCCGGCGTTGGTGGAAGAAAAGGCGCAAGGATCGCCGGGGCAATGATCGATGAGAGGGGACGGCGATGAATCTGTATCTGTGTGGGTTTCTGATCACCCTTGCCGGGGTTCTGGTGATCTCGCCCGACAGCCTGTTGATCCGGTTGGTCGCGGCCGACACCTGGACCGTGGCGTTCTGGCGCGGTGTCCTGAGCGGTCTGGCGACGCTGGTGGTTTACGGGCTGATCCATCGGCGCGGGCTTTGGCGCGAGCTGCGCGGCGGCGGCTGGCCGATGGCGGTGATCACGCTGGTGTTTGCCGCGGGGTCGCTGTGTTTCGTTTACTCGATCACCCACACGCAGGTGGCCAACACGCTTCTGATCCTTGCGACCTCGCCGATCTTCTCGGCGCTGATCGCGTGGGTCGTGCTGCGCGAGCGGGTCGGGCCGAGGGTCTGGACCACGATCGCGGTGACGCTGCTGGGGATCGGGATCATCGCGTCGGATTCGCTGGGCCGGGGCGGGGGGAGTCTTGACGGGGATTTCGCGGCGCTGGGGGCGGCGGTGTCGCTGGCGGTGTGTTTCTCGGTGGCGCGTGCCCGGCGCGCGGTGAGCCAGGTGCCGGCCTTCGGCCTTGCCGCGCTTCTGGGCGGGCTGGTGGCGGGGCTGTGGGCGCCGGGGCTGGCCGTGCCGGGGCCAAGCGTCGGCTGGGTCGCGCTGCTGGGGCTTGTGGTGGTGCCGTTGGGGTTTGCCCTGCTGGCGACGGGGCCGCGTTACATCCCGGCGCCGGATGTGAGCCTGCTGCTGCTTCTGGAGGCGGTGTTCGGTCCGCTTTTGGTATGGTGGGTGCTGAGCGAGGAGCCGGGCGCGCGGGTTCTCTTTGGCGGTGCGCTGGTGCTGGGGGCGATGGTGGTGAGCAACCTCTGGCTGCTGGGCGAGACCCGCGCCAGCCGTCGGCTGGCCGGCTGAAGGCTGGCCCGGGCAGACATGCCGGACATGGCAGGTTCTGGTGTTTAGCAGGCTGTTGCACTCGATCGAATTCATTTCGCCCGGGCTGCTTGCAGCCCTGGCAGCGCCCGCCCCGCACCTTGGGCGAGCGCTGCCCTTTGGTTGGGCGTCGGCCGAATCCCATTCGACGCAACATGCTATAACGCCTGGCAAAAGGTTCCCGTTCGTCAGACGCCGTCGGTCACGGAGCTCAGTCATGCGGGACGAAGTGACATTTCGCTTTGATTGCCTCAATGTCTGCTTTCAGAAAAGTTGCGACTTACACCTGAATCGTGGCAACAACCAGATCATTCGCACAGGAACTGCTCAATTCATAGGACGAGAGGGGGAATGCAGGTTTTGTCCGTCGTCCAGTGGGCTTGCACCAATGGCGCATTGCTGGACGTCCATTGGGCTTGCACCAATGGCGCACTGCTGGACGACCGCAGACCTGATTGGTCGGGTGACGGGCAGCTTTCGCAGCAGATAGGGGCAGGTCTTTTACCGTAATGGCGGAGCCATGCTGCGCATGGACGCGCCGGTTTCGAGGTGTTCGGCTTGCGGTAAAGTGCCTCGAGGCCTGCCCGTTATACTCACCGGACATTCCCCGGCGGTCACGCTGCCAGCGCGTGGAGGGTGCGTTTGGCCTTTTGCATCCGGGTCAGGAGCGCACGGGATTCGTAGGATTTGAGGCAGGGCCGGGCGGTCGGGCCGTGGGCCGCGAGGTCGCGGCGCAGCGCGGGATAGGCGGCGAAGATTTCCGCGCGGGCCTCGGGGACGAGCGCATCGAGGCTTTGATCGGCGGCATGGAAGCTTTCGCTGGCGGCGCCTTCGGCATAGATCACCTGGTGGCGGTCGAACATGAGGTGGATATAGGTGACTTGCGGGGCCGGGGCGGCGTCGGCACCCTCGAAATCGAGCATGTGGATGGCGGGCACGAACACCTCGGCCTCGCCAAAGAGCAGTTCGGCGCGCCAGTCCGCGATCATCATCCGGTGCTGCGGCGAGACGATGAGCGCGCGGCGCGCCCCGGTCAGCCCGGGATCGAGCCGGACGGGGGCGAATTTGCCCATGCCCGGCACGGTGGAACACCCGGTCCAGCCCAGCGGCTGCGGGCCGTCGTCGCGGGTCAGCACTTGGTCGCCCGGGCGCAGCGTCTCGGCCGCGCGCTCGCCCGTGGGCGTGGCGATCATGGTGCCGGGGGTGAAGCAGATGATGTTCTCGATATTCGAGAAATTGACGACGGTCCCGTCCAGAAGCGTGACCGTGCCGTTGTAGGCGTCGGGGTCGAGCGTCGAAGGGGACTGGCTCAGCGTGGTCCGGTCGGCGATGCCGCCGAGGTCGAGCGTGTCCCCGCCCGGCTCGCCGGTGGTGCCGCCGTCGATGAAGATGCTGCCGCTGCCCGGCTCGCCCAGATCGGTGAGGATGAAGAGATCCTCGCCATCGCCGCCTTCGGCGCTGTCACCCTCGGCGAGGAAGAGCGTATCGTTGCCGGTGCCGCCATAAAGCGCATCCGCCCCGGTGCCGCCGGTCAGCGTGTCGTCGCCTTCCTGCCCGAAAAGCGTGTCGCCGCCCGCGCCGCCATCGAGCGAATCGTCTCCGGCGGGCAAGGGAACGGTGTCGAAATGCACATCCGTGACCCAGACCGCATGGGTGGCCGTCGCGCCGGCCTCGGCATTGGCATAACTGATTTCGATCGAGGCGACCGGACCGGCGATCTCGACGAGAAGAGAGCCCGCTTCATCGGCTGCCGTTTGCGACGTGCTGTCGGCGGTCACGGTGTTGCCCGAAAGCGTGTCGCCGGTGCCGGGTGAGAGCGTGACGGCCACCGGGTTGCCGGCGGCGTCATAAGCGTTCACGGTGATCTGGTCGCGGTGGTTGTTGGCGCCGTAATCGAGGTCGTTGATCCGGAAGATCACGTTTTCGACCTCGTCGCTTATCCCGCCGGAGGCGCTTGCGAAATCGATCCGCGTGGTCGAGGTTTCATCGTCGCCATTGCCGAAGAGATAGGCGCTCGACTGGGTGGCCATGGGCTCGCCCGCGCCGACATGGTTGGTGTCGGTGGTCTCGACCTGGAACACGGCGTTGTTGTCGCCGTCATCGGAAAAGCTGACGGAAACGTCCATGTCGCCGGTGTTCTGGGTGAAACCGGCCGCAATATTGGTGCCGTCGCCCCCCTGCGCGCTCCAGTCGAGCGATTCGCCCGAGGATGTCGGGGGACTGGCGTAGTCACCGAAGATCAGGTCGTCGCCGTCGCCGCCCTGCACGGTATCGTCACCCGCGCCGGCATGGACGGTATCATCACCGCCACCCGCCATGACGGAATCGTCCACACCCTGCGGGCCCGCACCCGAGCCGCCATCAACGGCATCGCCATCCGGGTCGGTATAGCCGCTGTCGATCAACTCACCGGCGCCGGTGCCATCCACGATGCCATCGGTGTAATCGGGCGCGCCGTTCGAGAAATCGACCGAGTAGGCGCCATCCGGGTCGCCATTGTCGAAGTCGTTGTTTTCATAATCCGACAGGATGGCGTTGTCGCCCGACCCTTCGAAAAACGTGTCATTGGCGCTGCCATCAGTGAAGCCGGTCTGGGCCGGGCCAAAGCCGCCATCGGTCCAGTCGATGTCCTCATATATGAATTCGGCGGTGAAATCGCCGTCTCCGGTCGACGTCAGCACGACCTGAAACGAATTCGTGCCGCTGCCGGAATAGGGCGCGACATCGAGCCATGTGACGGTGACGGTGTTGTTGCCCGGGTCGAGATCCCAATAGATCTCCCCACCCGAGTTGATGTTCACGTCGGACCAGAACGGCGCGATCGTGGGGGTCGAGGTGCCGCCAAGGTCGGGTGCATAGGCGGTGTTGGGGGCCCCGAACGAGATCACCCCGTTCGAGTTCACGTAGAGATCGGAATAGGAGTTGCCGTAGTAGTCGATGCCCGAGGGGCCGAAAACCGAGGAGACATCGACGAGGACCGCGCCGTCATCGTTGTTGCCCGCGGCCTTGCCGGTCGAGGAGAACACCCCTTCGCCGTAACCCGCGGGGCCGCCCAGCCCGGAAACCATCGTCGCCATCTATCCGCTCCGTATCCTCGGTCGGCCTGCCGGTTCTGCTGCCGGAGGTGACCAGTCCTGCCCTTGCTGGCAGGGTTGTTTCCGGAATGGATACGGTGCCTCTGGGGCGAGACTGGGGGGGATTCTGGGTGAATTTTCGACGGATCAGGGGCTATTGAGGCGAGAACGCGGCGTGGGCCGGTCAGGTCACGCGGGCGCGGGCCTTGTATTCGGGGGCATCCCACAGGCGGTTTTGCAGGATGTCCTGAAGGATCCCGGCGGCGGCGATCACGTCGCCTTCGTCGATATAGAGCGGGGTGAAGCCGAAGCGCATGATGTCTGGGGCGCGGAAATCGCCGATCACGCCGCGCGCGATCAGCGCCTGCATGGCGGCGTAACCTTCGGCAAAGCGGAAGCTGACCTGGCTGCCGCGCTGTTCGGGCGCGCGCGGGGTGGCGAGGTCGAGATCGGGGCAGCGTTTCTCGACCTCGTCGATGAAAAGCTGTGTCAGGTCGAGCGATCTGGCGCGGATATCCTCCATCGTGGTCATGTCCCAGATATCGAGCGCGGATTCCAGTGCAGCCATGGCCAGAACGGGCGGCGTGCCGACGCGCATCCGCTCGATCCCGGCGCCGGGGCGGTAGCTTTGCTCGAAGGCAAAGGGCGCGTCATGGCCAAGCCAGCCCGAAAGCGCCGGGCGCGCGGTCTCGGCATGGCGGGGGGCGACATAGATGAAGGCGGGCGCACCGGGGCCGCCATTGAGGTATTTATAGGTGCAGCCCACGGCGAAATCGGCCTTGGCGCCGCCGACATCGACCGGCGTGGCCCCGGCGGTATGGGCGAGATCCCAGACCGCGATTGCACCCATCGCGTGGGCCTTTGCGGTCAGCGCCTTCATGTCATGCAGCCGCCCGGTGCGGTAATCGACCTCGGTGATCAGCGTCACGGCGACCTGTTCGGTGATGTGCGCCTCGACCTCTTCCGGTGCGACGACGCGCAATTCATGACCCCGGCCCAGCGATTTGATCAGCCCTTCGGCCATGTAGAGATCGGAGGGGAAATTGCCGCTGTCCGACAGGATCACCTTGCGGTCGGGGCGCATGTCGAGGGCGGAGGCCAGCGCCTGGTAGACCTTGATCGAGAGCGTGTCGCCCATCACCACATGGCCCGGCTCGGCCCCGATGAGGCGTGCGATCCGGTCGCCCACGCGGGTCGGTTGCTCCATCCATCCGGCCTTGTTCCAGCCGGTGATGAGCATCTCGCCCCATTCGTCCTGCATCACCGATTGCATGCGCCCGGGCGCCGCCTTGGGCAGCGGACCAAGCGAGTTGCCGTCGAGATAGATCACGCCCTCGGGCAGGTGGAAAAGCGATTTGGTGCGGGCGAAATCGGTCATAGCGGCCTCATTGCTTCAAGCTTGAAGTATCTCTAGCGGTTTCCCGGGGGGCTGTCCATCCTGTGGGGTGGGGTTGGTGCAAGAGCCCATTGACCCTTCGTTTCTGGATTGGTTGATTTTCTGGCAGCCAAGACCATCGAGGGGTGCCCAACGAAAGGGCAGCACAGGGCCGCGGTCGGGTGCTCACCACATTAGCGTTGGGCAGTTTATCCCGCAACACCATCCCCTGCCCGAAGCGGAGCGCGACCCATCAAAAGCACCCGGCCGGGGGGCGGCCGTGTGCTGCCCGGGCGGCTTCGCCGCCGTTCCGGGCGGGGATGTCGATAAAGGGCGATCCGCTAAACGATCTCGAAATCATGGGTCAGGTCGGCGGTGGCGGCCATCATCGCGGAGGCGGAGCAGTATTTCTCGATCGAGAGGGAAATGGCGCGTTCGACCTTGGCCGGGGAGAGGCCCGCGCCACGCACGATGAAATGCATGTGGATGCGGGTATAGACCTTGGGGTCGGTTTCGGCGCGGGTGGCGTCGATCTCGACCTCGACGCCCTCGACGGGTTCGCGTCCGCGTTCGAGGATATGCACCACGTCATAGGCCGCGCATCCACCGGTGCCGAGCAATAGCAGCTCCATCGGCGAGGGGCCGGGTTTCAGGCCGTCCTGCGCCGCGCCAAAGGCGATGGCGTGACCGCTTTCGGTCTGGCCCATGAAACTGCGGTTCTCGATCCATTTGACTCGGGCTTTCATGTGATACCTCTTGCAGGTCAGAGCGGGGGCGCGACCGGGCGGCGGTTGAGCCGGGCCTCGCGCAGGAAGGTGTAGAGACCGGCGCCGATGGTGACGGCGCAGCCCAGATAGGTGAGCGCGTCGGGCTGTTCACCGAAGATCAGATAGCCGATGATCAGGGCAAAGAAGATCCGGCTGTAGCGGAACGGGGCGACGACCGAGATCTCGCCGGTGCGCATGGCCTGAACGATGCAGAAATATCCCGCGGCGCCCAGCAGGGACGCGGCCAGGACGATCGCGCCGCTTTGCGGTGTCATGGGCACGAACCCGCCCTGGAACTGCGCGATCACGCTGCCCGCGGGCAGCAGGATGATCATCGCGTAGGCGGCGATGCGCAAGGAGGGGGTCGAGGGCGGCATGAGCCGGGTCGAGACATCGCGCAGCGCGAGACAGAGCATCCCTGCGACGGCCCAGAGCGCGTTGGGGTCGAACCCGGTGGCGCCGGGGCGGATGATGATCAGCACGCCGGAAAACCCCACCACGATCGCCGCCCAGCGCCGCCAGCCGACCTTTTCACCCAGCAGGACGACCGCCAGCCCGGTCACCGCCAGCGGTGTGGCCTGAAGAATGGCCGAGGGAAGGGCGATGCCGACCGTGGCGAGCGCGGTCATGAAGCAGAACGTGCCCGTCACGTCCGCCCCGTTGCGCATCAAAAGCGCGGGGGCAAGGAAATCGGCGGCAAAGACGCGCCGCCCCTGAACCCGCAGCAGGGTGGAAAAGATGATCGCGCCGCCCAGTCCGAGGAACACCATGACCTGGCCCTTGGGCATCGCCTCGGCGCCCAGTTTCACGCAGGCGTCGGTGGCCGAAAAGAACGCCATCGCCACAACGATAAGTGCGATGCCGCGCAGGTTGTCAGAGGCGGGGTTGGTGGCGGTCATGAAGGGCCTTTCGAGGGGCGTGGGCCCCGGATCACGCCCCGTCCTTAGCAGGCTTTTTCAGGGGAACGCCATAGAGTTCCAGGCGATGCCCCATGAGCCGGTAGCCCAGCTTCTCGGCGATCCTTTCCTGAAGCGCCTCGATCTCGGGATCGACGAATTCGATCACCTCGCCCGAGTTCATGTCGATCAGGTGGTCATGGTGTTCGCGCTCGGCGTCTTCATAACGCGCGCGCCCGTCGCCGAATTCGAGCCTGTCGAGAATCCCCGCTTCTTCGAACAGCTTGACCGTGCGGTAGACCGTGGCGATCGAGATGCCGGGATCTCGGGCCGAGGCGCGGGCGTGAAGTTCCTCGACGTCGGGGTGATCCTCGGCCTCTTGCAGGACGGCGGCGATGGTGCGGCGCTGGCCCGTCATGCGCAGGCCCTTGGCTTCGCAGCGGTCTGTGATCGTGTCGGTCATGGTGGTGAGCGGCCCCGGGTCGTCCTGTCATGGCCCGGTTTAGACACAAGCGGGGCCGATTTCCAGCGACAATGGCGATCAAGGATTGACTTTGCGGCGCTGCGGCATCATGTAGACAGCAACCGACGTTTTCTGCCGCGTGAGCAGTAAAGCAACATCCGGGCAGACCGGAGCAGACATGAAACGTCGAGTAATGTTCCCAAAATCACGCGTGGGTTCAGACGCCAGTGCGGCGAAACGGGCAAGAGGCGCGTTTTGTCAGGCTCATTGGCGCAACCCCGAGCGGGCCGGCCCAATGCGGGTGCTGCCCCGAATATGTTGAGGCGTGTCCCGTGATGCGGGCGCGTTCGAAAGGAAACCATGAAAGATTTCAATGAAATGGGCCTGCCCAAGCTGCTCTTGGCGCGGGTTGGCGAGTTGGGGCTGACCCAGCCCACCCCGATCCAGGCCGAGGCCGTGCCGCATGCGATGGCAGGGCGCGACGTGATGGGCCTTGCCCAGACCGGCACCGGCAAGACCCTGGCCTTTGGCCTGCCGCTGGCCTCGACCATGCTGCGCGACGGTGCGCGGCCTGGCAAACGCGCGGTGCGCGGCCTTGTGCTGGCGCCCACGCGCGAACTGGCCAAGCAGATCAGCGAGACCCTGCGCGAACTGGTCAAGGGCAGCCCGCTCAAGGTCGGGCTGGTCGTCGGCGGTGCCGGGATCGGAGGCCAGATCAACCGGCTGGAGCGGGGCACCGACCTGTTGGTGGCGACGCCGGGCCGGCTGATCGACCTTCTGGATCGCAAGGCGGTGCGGCTCGACGAGACCCGGTTCCTGGTGCTCGACGAGGCCGACCAGATGCTCGACATGGGCTTCATCCACAGCCTGCGCAAGATCGCGGCGCTGCTGCCGGCACAGCGTCAGACAATGCTGTTTTCGGCCACCATGCCCAAGCTGATGGCGGAACTGGCGCAATCCTACCTCAAGGATCCGGTACGGATTCAGGTCTCGCCCCCGGGCAAGGCCGCCGACAAGATCGAACAGGTGGTGCATTTCGTCGACAAGCCGGCAAAGCTCGGCCTGTTGATCGAGCTTCTGGATGCGCATCGCGACGAGCGCGCGCTGGTTTTCGGTCGCACCAAGCACGGGTCGGAAAAGATCAAGAACCAGCTTGAAAAGGCCGGTTTCACAGCCGAATCGATCCATGGCAACAAGAGCCAGGGTCAGAGGGACCGGGCATTGAACGCTTTCAAATCCGGCAGCACACGGGTGCTTGTGGCCACGGATGTGGCGGCGCGGGGGCTCGATATTCCCGAGGTGCGCCATGTCTATAATTTCGACCTGCCGAACGTGCCCGACAATTACGTGCACCGGATCGGCCGGACCGCGCGCGCGGGTGCCGATGGTGCCGCGATCACGTTCTGCGCGCCCGACGAGATGGGCGAGTTGAAGGCCATTCAGAAAGCGATGGGCATGCCCATCCCCGTCGCCTCGGGCGAGGCGTGGGAGCCGATGGAGCCTGCGAAACGGCAGAGCCGTGGCGGCGGGAAACCCGCAGGCGGCGGCAATGGCAATGGCGGTCAGCGCCGCAGGCGTCGCAGCGGTGGCGGCGGCGGCGGAGCGCGCAGGGCCGCGGCCTGACGGAACAGTTTCAGGTCGCCGGCTGTCACAGCATCAGGCGGCCTTCCATGACCGGACAGGCGGTGCCGGAAACGGTGACGCCGCCGTCCTCCGTTGTCAGCCCGATCAGGGACGGACGGCCCATATCCTCGCCCTGATGCAGGGTGAGGCACTGTTCGGTGTCCTCGACCTGCGCCAGCAGCGCGGCGAGGGTGGCGGCGGCAGAGCCGGTCGCCGGGTCTTCGGGGATATTTTCGAGCGGGGCGAACATGCGGGCATGGATCGTGGTGCCGTCCCGCCAATAGGCGAATTGCGCAAAATCGAGCGAGCCCGGATACCGGGTGGCCCCCGCGCGCATCGCGGCGATGTCGGGCAGGGCGGCGGCGAGCGCTTCGCGGCTGGTCAATTCGGTGATGATGAAGGGCAGGGCGAGCGAGGCCATGACCGGCGGATGCGCGGCCGTGGCGATCTGCGCGCTTTCAAGGGACAGCGCGGCGGCGATCTCTTTCGGTTCGGGGTGGGCGAGGATTTCAAGCGGTTGCGTGGTGGTGAAACGGGCCGCCTCGGCCGTGGCATGGACCCGCAGCGGACCGACACCCAGTTCAAGCACCATGTCGGGGCCATACCCGGCCCGCGCCAGCGCCACGGCGGTGCCGATCGTCGGGTGGCCGGCGAACGGGATTTCCATCGTGGGTGTGAAGATGCGCACGCGCGCCGTGTTCGCCGGATCGGCGGGCGGATATACGAAGGTGGTTTCGGAATAGTTGAACTCGGCGGCGATCCTTTGCAGCGCCGTCTCCGGCAGTTCGCGCGCATCGGGTATCACCGCAAGGGGATTGCCGCCAAAGGGCTGGCTGGTGAAAACGTCGAAGGTGAGATAACGGGTCATGGTATTATTCCAGTCGGGATGGTCCTGTGGACGTAGAGCATTTCGCTGCATACCTGAGACCGGGATAAGGCGGAACGCAACCCATCATATCGGCCAAGCGCGCGCCGGGTTCGGCTGGTCCGCGCGCGGTGATCGGGTTGCGGTCCTGGAGAGCCTGTTTCAGCGCCGGGTCAGTTCGGCCCAGACCGGCAGGTGGTCCGAGGCCACCCGCGCCGGGCGGGCGTTGTGCGTTCCGTGACCCTGCACCGCCAGTTCGCCCGAAATAGCGAAGCGATCCAGCGGCGCGACCGGGCGGGGTGACGGAAAGCTTGGCCGTTCGGGCAGGATCATGAGCCCGGGGGTGACGTTTTCGAGCGCGCGCGCCGGGCCCCATTCGTTGAAATCCCCGGCCAGAACGGTGGGCATGGAGTCAAGCTGTGCAAGGTGGCGCATGATCGCGCGCAACTGCAACAGCCGATAACGCCGGATCAGCCCCAGATGGGTGCCGACGACGCGCAGCGGGCCGATCGCGGTCATGAGATCGGCGCGAATCGCGCCGCGCGGCTCCAGCCCGGGCAGGTCGATATGGGCGGTGCCGAGCACCTCCAGTCCCGGGCGGATCAGCATGGCATTGCCATGAAACCCGAGCGAGCCCGTAGGTTCGCCGAAATCGACCACCTGCCAGCCCTGCGCCTCGACCATGTCATGCGGAAGCGCGGCCGGGCGCGGCGGCAGGCGCTTGTCGGCCTCTTGCAGCACGACCAGCGCGGCGCCAAGGTTGGCAATCACCTGCAGGGACCGGTCCGGTCTGCGCCGCAGGTCGAGCCCGACGCATTTCTGCAGGTTGTAGCTTGCAATTCGGATGCCTTGCGCTTTCATGAACCCTGTATGCAGGGCGAGAAAGGGGGTGTCACGGGTGTTCCGCGACCAAACGTGGCTGACCAAGCTGATCTGGATCGCGTTGCTTATTGCGGCGGCGGATGCGCTGTGGAACTGGCAATTGTCGCTTCTGTTCATTGCGCTTTCCACGCTGGCGCTGTCCATGGCGCCGGCGATCGTGGCGCGCTGGGCGCAGATCCATGTGCCAGCCACGTTCATGCTGGCGGTGGTGGCGTTTGTGGGTGGCACGTTGTTCCTGGGCGAGGTTTACGGGTTCTACGTGCGGTTCTGGTGGTGGGACATCCTGATGCATTTCGGCAGCGCGATGGGGTTCGGCCTGATCGGTTTCGTCATTGTCTTCATGCTGTTCCAGGGTGACCGCTTTGCCGCGCCGCATTGGGTGATCGCCTTCTTCGCCTTCTGCTTTGCAATGGCGAACGGGGCGATCTGGGAAATCTTCGAATTCGCCATCGACCAGATCTTCGGCATGAACATGCAGAAATCGGCCATCGACACGATGGTCGATCTGATCGTCAACATGATCGGCGCCCTTTTGGCGGCGCTTGCCGGGTTGCTTTATCTCAAGGGGATTTCGGCACCCGGCGTGCATCGCCTGATCGACGAATTCATCGAGCGTAACCCGCGCTATTTCCAGCGCTTCAAGCAAATTGACGTCACCCGTGCGCGACGCGACGACGCGGATTGACCTTTACTCGCTTTGCCCCCTTGATGGCGGCCATGGAAAGAAAAGACAGTATCGACGCGGCGGGCGTCGCGGCGCTTGTCGCCTTCGCGTTTCTGCTGGGCTTCAACCAGGTTGTGATCAAGGTGTCGACCGGCGGTTTTCAGCCGGTCTTTCTGGCCGGGCTGCGCTCGGTCGGGGCCTGCGTGGCGCTGTTGCTCTGGATGCGGCTGCGCGGCGTCGGCATCGCGCTGCCGCGCGAGGCGCGGGGCGGGGCGGTGATGCTGGGCCTGCTCTTCACCGCCGAGTTCGTGTTCCTCTATCTCTCGCTCGACCGCACCAGTGTGGGGCGGGCCTCGATCATCTTCTACTCGATGCCGGTTTTTGTCGCGATGGCCGCGCATCTGTGGCTGCCGGGCGAGCGGATCACCGGCAAGCGCGCGGTGGGGCTGGTGCTGGCCATGGCGGGGGTGGCCTGGGTGATGGCCGACCGGGGCAGCGGCGAGGCCAGCCTTGGCGGCGACCTGATGGCGCTGTTGGCGGCGATCGCGTGGGCGGGGATCGCGCTGGTGGTGCGGGTGACGCCGCTGGAACGGGTGGCGCCCGAGATGCAGCTTTTGAGCCAGCTGGTGATCTCGTCGGTGTTGCTGTTGGCGCTGGCGCCGCTGTTCGGGCCGTTCATCCGCGATCTGGAGCCGATCCATTGGGCCGGGCTGGCGTTCCAGGTTCTGGCGATCGCGAGTTTCGGCTACCTGTTCTGGTTCTTCCTGCTCAAGCTTTACCCGGCCTCGGGGGTGGCGTCGTTCTCGTTCCTGTCGCCGGTCTTTGGCGTGGTGCTGGGCTGGCTGATGCTGGGCGAAGAGGTGGGGCCGCATATCATCGGCGGGCTGGTCCTCGTGGCGATCGGGATCACGTTGATCAACCGGCGGTGACGGGGGGCCCAGCCGGGGCGGTGGGCCGGTTGTGGCGGTGGAATCTGAGTATTTTTGGCAAGATGAAGGGCCGGGTCAGGTGCCGCAAAAGGTCTGTTGCACGCGCTCATGCGGCGCCGGCGGGCGGGTGAGGTCGGCGGCCTCGGGTTGATCGGTGCAGGGATTCGAGAGCACCTGCAAGAGCCGGTGGAAGGGGGCGAAATCCCCGGCCACGGCGGCCTGTATCATCTCTTCGACGCGGTGATTGCGCGGGATGAAGGCCGGGTTGGTCTGCGACATGAGTGACTGCGCGTCCGGCTCTGATGCAACCCGTGCCTGCCAGCGACTGTGCCATGCGTCAAAGGCGGCGCGGTCGGTGAACTGATCGCGCGCGGTACCATGGGCCAGCGCGCGGAAAGTGTTGGTGAAATCGGCGCCCCCCTGTGCCATGAGGTCGAGCAGGTCGTCGATCAATGGGCGGTCGTCCTCGGTCGGGTTCGACAGGCCGATCTTGGCCCCGAACCGGGCAAGCCAGTGCGCCTCGATCTTGTCGGGCATGGCATGCACGGCGGCGGTGAAGCGTTCGACCGCTTCGTCCTGATCGTCGTAGAGCGGCACCAGGCAGGTGGCAAGCTGCGCCATGTTCCAGACGATCACATGGGCCTGGTTATCATAGGCATAGCGCCCATGCCGGTCGATCGAGGAAAACACCGTCTGCGGGTGATACTCGTCGATGAAGGCGCAGGGGCCATAGTCGATGGTTTCGCCCGAAAGCGTGGTGTTGTCGGTGTTCATCACACCGTGGATGAAGCCCAACGCAAGCCACTGGGCCACCAGCGCGGCCTGCGCGTCGATCACCGCGACCAGCAGGTCATCGGGCGTGCGGGCGTCGGGGTAGTGGCGCGCGCGCGTGTAATCGAAGAGCGCCTTGAGCGCGTCGAGATCGCGGCGGGCGGCAAAGAACTGAAACGTGCCGACACGGATATGGGACGTGGCCACGCGCGTCAGCACCGCGCCGGGCAGGGCGGTTTCGCGAAAAACCGGCTCGCCGGTGGCGACGGCGGCCAGCGCCCGGGTGGTGGGCACGCCAAGTGCCGCCATCGCCTCGGAGACGAGATATTCGCGCAGCACAGGCCCGAACCAGGCGCGCCCGTCACCACCGCGTGAATAAGGGGTGCGTCCCGCGCCCTTGAGCTGGATGTCAAAGCGGGTGCCGTCGGGGGCCTCGACCTCGCCCAGCAGAAGGGCGCGGCCATCGCCGAGCTGGGGCGAGAAGCCGCCGAACTGGTGCCCGGCATAGACCTGGGCCAGCGGGTCCGCCCCGGGCGGCGTCTCGTTGCCCGAGAAGATGCGGGCCATGTCCGCGTCCGCCCCGCGCGTGATGCCGAGACGGTCGGCCAGCGCGTCGTTGAAGGCGATCAGCGCCGGGGTGGTGACGGGCGTCGCGGCCTGCCGGGTGAAAAAGCGTGGGGGCAACTGCCCATAGCTGTTCGAGAAGGGAATCGTCAGGGTCATGGGACAAATATAACCTTGCGGGACATCTTTTCCAGTGGGGCCGGGGTCCGGTTCGTTCCGGGCGCGTTCAGGCGGTGCGGGTCATCAAGTGATATTGCTCGCGCGATTTGAAACCGGCGCGTTCATAGAGGCGGCGGGCGCGGGCGTTGTCGTGGTCGACTTCGAGATGAAGCGCCTTGACCCCGTGCTCCGAGAGCGCGGGCAGAAGGGAGTGCAACACCTCGGAGCCCATGCCGCGCCCGCGCACCCGTTCGCGGATGTAGAACTCGTCGATGAATCCGTCGATGCCGCCCAGTTCGACCGAATACCCGAAGGAAATCACGATATAGCCCACAGGCGCGCGGCGCGGGCCGATGAGATAGGCGACACCGTGGGGTGTGCCATCCAGCAAGGGTGCGAGCGCGGCACGCCGGGCGTCTTCGGTCGAGTCGATCCGCTCGAACCCATGATAGGCTGCGACCATCGGCTCCAGCCGGTCAAGATCGTCGGGACGGGCGAGGTGAAGGGTGCTCATAGCCGTGCCAGCCTTTCCGTCAGAAGGGTGAAGAACCCGTCGGCGTCGATGGAGCCCATGAAGAGGGCGTTGGGGTCGCGGCCCGAGACGCGCCACCAGTCGGCGACGGTCATGCCCATGGTCAGTTCGGAAGTGGTTTCGATCTCGACATTGACCACGCGACCGGAGAAGAGATCGGGACGGATCAGGTAGGCGGTGACGCAGGGATCGTGCAGCGGTGCGCCGGCCGAGCCATATTTTTCCTTGTCGAAGCGTTCGAAGAACTCGGTCATCTGGGCGACGGCGATCCCGACCGGGGTGCCGAGGCGGCGGAAGGCTTCGTTGCGCTCGGGCGTGACCAGCGCCTTGTGGGTGACGTCGAGCGGCATGACGGTAAGCGGAATGCCGGATTTGAACACGATATGAGCAGCTTGCGGGTCAACGTAGATGTTGAACTCGGCGGCGGGGGTGATGTTGCCCACCTCGAAATAGGCGCCGCCCATGAGCACGATTTCCTGCACCCGCGCCATGATTTCGGGGGCTTTCTCGAAGGCCATGGCGATATTGGTGAGCGGCCCCAGCGGGCAGAGCGTGACGGTGCCCGAGGGGTGGTCGCGCAGAGTGTCGATGATGAAATCGACCGCGTGCTGCTCCTCAAGCGGCATGGTCGGGTCGGGCAGGTCGGGGCCATCGAGGCCGGTCTTGCCGTGGACATGCTCGGCGGTGACGAGATCGCGGCCCAGCGGGCGGTCGCATCCGGCGAAGACTCTGACATGAGGTTTGCCCGCCAACTCGCAGACAATGCGGGCATTTTTCGAGGTCAGGGCGAGGGGGACATTGCCCGCCACACAGGTGATGCCCATGAGTTCGATCTCTGCCGGGCTGGAGAGCGCCAGAAGAATGGCGACGGCGTCGTCCTGCCCGGGGTCGGTGTCGATGATGATCTTGCGTGGTGGCATGGCGCGTCTCCTGTCGGTATCGCGACAGTGACAAGCGGGGCCGGGGATGTCCACATGGCTGTGCCCCTTGCGGGCCCGGGCGCCGGAACGAAAAATGGGGCGCCGGTTGGCGCCCCAAAGGTATCGACGGGGACTGGGAGGTTACCCGTCGAAATCGACTTGCTCGATCAGTTTCAACGCGTCCGGGCGCAGTTTGGCCAGGTCCATCAGGTTGACGTCATCGGGGGTGAAGCTGCCCCAGCTGGCCACCAGGTCGATGGGCTCGGTTCCCGGTGCGATCGGGTATTCATAGTTCGCCTCGGCATAGATTTCCTGGGCCTCGGGCGAGGTGAGAAATTCCATCATCTTGAGCGCGTTGTCACGGTTCGGCGCCGCCTTGGTCATCGCGACGCCCGAGATGTTCACATGCGCACCCTTGCCGCCGATGACCGGAAACACGATGTCGACGCTTTCGGCCCAGGCTTGCTGGTCTTCGTTCTCGAGCATCTTGCCCATGTAATAGGTGTTTCCGAGGCTTATGTCGCATTCACCGGCCCAGATCGCCTTGACCTGAGCGCGGTCATTGCCCTGCGGTTTGCGGGCGAGGTTGGCCTTGACGCCTTCGAGCCATTCACGAGTTTTCTCTTCGCCGTGATGGTGGAGCATGGCCGACACGAGTGCCACATTGTAGGGATGCGTGCCCGAACGGGTGCAGATACGGCCCTCCCATTTCGGGTCGGCGAGGCCTTCGTAAGTGGCGATTTCGCCGTCAGCAACGCGCTCCTTCGAGGCATAGACGATGCGCGCACGCGTGGTCAGGCCCCACCAGTGGCCGTCGGGGTCGCGATACTGCTCGGGCACGTTGGCGGTGAGCGAGTCCGACGTTACCGGCTGGGTCACACCGGCATTCACGGCCGCCGCAAGGCGCGAGATGTCGACGGTGAAGATCAGATCGGCCGGGGAGCGGTCGCCCTCGGCTTGCAGCCGTTCGAGCATGCCCTTGTCGAGATAAGCCACATTGACCTTGATGCCGGTTTCCTCGGTGAAGGCGTCGGTCAGCGGCTGGATCAATTCCGGTTGCCGATAGGAGTAGATGTTGACCTCTTGCGCGAGGGCCGGCGTGGCCGTGATGGCGGCAATGAGTGCGATACGGGCGATCATGTCGTCCTCCTTGGGTGCGGTTGACTCCGCGTCGTTAAATCCGACTTTTTTTGTCGGGTCAATACTTGTGTAACTTTGTCAGGTATTCATTCGGAGGCCACGCCCCAAGTGTTCTCCGCGCTTTTCCACAAGCTATGGAGATAGATAATAAGTAATAATAACAGATACTTATAGCGCGTTCTTTTCCTCTCTCTTGGCCTTGTTCCAAAGCGCGTCCATCTCGTCGAGATCGCTGTCAGCGGGTGTCTTGTCGCTCTCGGACAACCACTTTTCGATCCGGCGGAAGCGGCGGGTGAATTTCGCGTTGGTCTTGCGCAGGGCCGATTCGGGGTCGATTCCGAGATGGCGGGCGAGGTTGGCCATGACGAAGAGCAGGTCGCCGAACTCCTCTTCGATCTCGGCCTGTCCGAGGCTGTCGCGGGCCTCGTCCAACTCGCGCGCCTCTTCGACGATCTTGTCGATCACGTGGTCGGTCGCGGGCCAGTCGAAACCGACGCGCGCCGCGCGTTTCTGAAGCTTGATCGCGCGCAGCAGGGCGGGCAGGCCGGTGGCCACCCCGTCGAGCACGCCGGTCTGGGCCTTGGCGGCGCGCTCGGCGGCCTTGATCGCCTCCCAGTCGCGGGTTTGCTGATCAGCCGACTTGTCGCGCGTCTCGTCACCGAAGACATGCGGATGGCGCGCGACCATCTTGTCGGACATGGTGTCGGCGACCTCGTCGAAACTGAACAGCCCAGCCTCTTCGGCCATTTGCGCGTGAAAGACCGATTGGAACAGCAAATCGCCCAATTCGCCTTTCAACTCGTCCCAGGCTTCGCGTTCGATGGCATCGGCCACCTCATATGCCTCTTCAATCGTGTAGGGGGCGATTGTGGCGAATGTCTGTTCGATATCCCAGGGGCAGCCGGTTTCGGGGTCGCGCAGGCGGCGCATGATCTCCAGCAGCCGGGGCATGCCGCCATTGCGGTCGTGGATCAGGTCGTCATTGGCCATTGCGCAGGACTCCTTTTTCGGGGTTCCTTGTGCCGGGAGAGACAAAGGGAGTCCAGACGATGGCCGTGATCAACCGGATTGCAGGTTTTGCCGACGAAATGGCCGGATGGCGGCGGCATCTGCACATGCATCCCGAACTGGGGCTGGCGTGTCACGAAACGGCGCGGTTCGTGGTCGGGAAGCTGCGGGAATTCGGGGTGGACGAGATCCATGAAGGGATCGCCGAAAGCGGCATTGTCGCGGTGATCGAGGGGCGCGGGCCGGGTCCGGTGACGGGGTTGCGCGCCGATATGGACGCGCTGCCGATGGACGAGGCGACAGGGGCGCAATGGGCCTCGACAGTGCCGGGGCGGATGCATGCCTGTGGCCATGACGGCCATACCACGATGCTGCTCGGCGCGGCCAGGTATCTGGCGGAAAGCCGGAATTTCACCGGCCGCGCGGTGCTGATCTTTCAGCCGGCCGAAGAAACCATCGGCGGTGGGCGGCTGATGGTCGAGGCGGGGATCATGGACCGGTTCGGCGTGGGCGAGGTCTATGCGCTGCACACAGACCCGTTCGGGGGGCTGGGCGAGTTTCGCACCACGGCGGGGCCGATCATGGCGGCGGTGGATGATTTCGAGATCCACCTGACCGGCACGGGTGGGCATGCGGCCTATCCCGATTTTTGCGTCGATCCGCTCCCGGCGGCGGCGGCGACGCTTCAGGCGTTGCAGACCATCGTGAGCCGCAACCGCCCGCCCTTGGAGGCGCTGGTGGTGTCGGTGACACAGATTCATGGCGGGTCGGCAATGAATATCGTGCCGGAAAAGGCCTATCTGGCCGGGACGGTGCGCAGTTTCTCGCCCGCGATGCGCGATATGGCCGAGCGTCGGATCGGCGAGATCGTGACCGCGCAGGCCGCGGTTTACGGGGTTGCGGGGCGGCTGGAGTATCACCGCAATTACCCGCCCACGGTGAACCATGCCGATCAGGTCGAGAAAGGCGCCGCCGTCGCGCGCGAGATCATGGGGGCCGACAACGTGCTGACCGCGCTGCCACCCGAGATGGGGGCCGAGGATTTCTCCTACATGCTCGAAGCGCGGCCGGGGGCGTTTTTCTTTCTGGGGCAAGGGGTTGGCCCGTCGGCGCATCACCCTGAATTCGATTTCAACGACGAGGTGGCGCCGATCGGGGCGTCGTTCCTTGCGCGGCTGATCGAGCGGCATCACCCGGTCGGTTGAGACTTGCCGCCGCGCCGCGATTGGGCTTGAGTGCGCGGGCAGGACATTCGAAGGAGCGCGACAGATGGCCGTTATCAACCGGATTGCAGGCTTTGCCGATGAGATGACCGCGTGGCGGCGGCATCTTCACCAGAACCCCGAACTGGGCCGGGATTGCCATAAGACCGCCGCCTATGTGGTTGACCGGCTTGAGGAATTCGGCATCACGGATATCAGCACCGGCTGGGCCGAAAGCGGCGTCGTGGCGGTGATCGAGGGGCAGGGCGAAGGGCCCGTGATCGGGCTGCGCGCCGATATGGACGCGCTGCCGATGACCGAGATCACTGGGCTTGACCATGCCTCGAAAGTGCCGGGCAAGATGCATGCCTGTGGTCATGACGGGCATACGGCGATGCTGCTCGGGGCGGCCAAGTATCTGGCAGAGAAAAGGAATTTCCGGGGGCGCGCGGTGCTTTTGTTCCAGCCCGACGAGGAAGGCGGTGGCGGTGGCGAGGCCATGGTGCAGGAAGGCGTGATGGAGCGATACGCCATCGACGAGGTCTATGCGATCCATAACGGGCCGGGCCTGCCGGCGGGGATGATCGCGCTGGCGCCGGGGCCGTTGATGGCGGCGGTGGACAGCTTCTACATCGACATCCAGGGCCGGGGCGGGCATGGGGCGATGCCGCATGACGCCGATGACCCGGTGGTCGCGGCGGTGGGAATTGTGCAAGCAATTCAAACGATTGTGAGCCGAAATGCAGATGCGCAGAAGCGACTTGTGGTGTCGGTGACGAAGATCGAGACGGGGACGGCGACGAATATCATTCCTGACACGGCGCATATCTGCGGGACGGTGCGGACCTTCGATCCGGAGGTGCGCGACATGGTCGAGCGGCGCATGGGCGAGATCGTGGCGGGGCAGGCGGCGAGCTTTGGCGTGGCTGCGCGGCTCAACTATGACCGGGGCTATCCGGCGACGATAAACCACGAGAAACAAACGCTTTTCGCCGCCGACGTGGCGCGCTGGGTGGTTGGCGACGACATGGTGGACGACGCCGCGCGGCCGATGATGGCGGCGGAGGATTTCTCCTACATGCTCGAAGCCCGGCCCGGGGCCTATGTCTTTGTCGGCAATGGAGAAAACGGCGCGATGGTGCATCATCCGAGATACGATTTCAACGACGAGATCGCGCCGGTCGGGGCCTCGTTCCTGGCGCGGCTGGTCGAGCGGGCGGGCGCGCTGTGACGCGCCTCCGGCGGGAGTATTTGGGGCAAGATGAAGCCGGGGCGCGCGATTCGGTTGATGCGGCGTTGCGGCATCGTGCGGGGTGGTTAACGGCGTGGCGGGCGGCAAATCCCGAGGGGTGACTCCCGGCTGCTGCCCGGCTGCCGGGCGGGCACCGCCGCGTTGCGGCGAAATTGCCCGGTGAATGGGTTAACAGGGCGCGCTGGAGCTCCGGCGGATTGTGCGTGATCCCGGGGCAGGCGCGTGCCGATTTGGGAAAGAGGGGAGAGGCGCGATGGCGCTGGAAGATGCGAAGAAAGAGGTGGACGGGGCGTTCACGCGGGAGAGTGACCGTGGCCATTCCTTCGAGAACACGTTCGGTGGGGCGACGTCTTTTCTGCGCCGGCGCTATACCAAGGACCTGAGTGGTGTCGACCTGGCGGTGACGGGGATTCCGTTCGACCAGGCGGTGACCAACCGGCCCGGCACGCGGCTGGGGCCGCGGCAGGTGCGCGAGATGAGTGCGCTTCTCTCTCCCGATCCGCCCTATGGCTGGGGCTATTCGCCGCTCGACGCGTTCAACATCGTGGATTATGGCGATCTCGCCTTCGACTATGCCAATGTGCCGGAGTTTCCCGGCGCGCTTCAGGCGCATATCAAGACCATCCTTGATGCGGGCGCGGCGAGCGTGGCGATTGGCGGGGATCATTATATCTCGTTCCCGATCCTGCGGGCCCATGCCGAGAAGCACGGGCCGCTGTCGCTGATCCAGTTCGATGCGCATACCGACACCTGGGCCGATGACGATCTTTCGCGGATCGACCATGGCACGATGTTCTACAAGGCGGTGAAAACCGGGATCGTGGACCCGGCGACCAGCGTTCAGATCGGGATCAGGACCACCAACGCGGACACGCTGGGCGTCAACATCATCGACGCGCGCGAGGTGCACGAGAGTGGCCCGCAGGCGGTCGCGAAGAAGGCGCGCGAGATCGTCGGCGACCGGCCGGTCTATCTCAGCTTCGACATTGACGGGCTGGACCCTGCCTTTGCGCCGGGCACGGGCACGCCGGTCTGGGGGGGCCTCAGCACCGGACAGGCGGCGATCATCCTGCGCGATCTTGCGGGGATCGACCTTGTCGGCGGTGACGTGGTCGAGGTGTCGCCGCCCTATGATCCGAGCGGGGCGACGGCCGTCGCGGCGGCGCATGTGGCGATGGAGTTAATCTGTCTCTGGGGCTGGACGCGGCGCGGATGATGGGGCTTTCATGCGAGCAGGAGTGCGAGGCGCAATGATATGGGTTCTCTGGATCGTGCTGGCCGCCGTGCTGGCATTCGGGGCGTGGGTGCGGCTGGCGCCGTCGGACCCGGGGCGCTGGCACAGGATGCCGGCCACGGTGGAGGACCGCGATTTCAAGGCCGGCGCGATGCGGGTGGTCGAGGCGGGGCCGGAGGGGCTGGCGCGGCTCGACCGGATCGCACGGGGCTGGCCGCGCACGCGGGTTCTGGCCGGGTCTGTGAGCGAGGGGATGGTGACCTATGTCACCCGGTCGGCCCTGTGGGGGTTTCCCGATTACACCACGGTGCGGCAGGTGGTCGACCGGCTGGAGATTTACGCGCGGCTACGATTTGGGCGCGGCGATACGGGGGTCAACCGCAAGCGGGTCGAGGCGTGGCTGGCGGATCTGTGAGCTCAGGCAGCCATCGGATACCTTGCGCCACATCGGCACGTTGAGCGACATCTGGCACTGGGCCATGAACATCCGCCCATCGACCTGCAGGCAGATGGTCTCGCCCAGCTCGATCCGCCCGCCGGCACGGTCGGTGCAGTAGCAATCGACCGTCTTGCCCCCGATCGTGGCATCGGCCAGCGCGGGGGTGGGCAGCATCAGCAGGGCGAGGGTGATAGATCGCATATGCAGAATGTAGCATGCGGCGCGGGCTTGACCAAGCCCGGGGAATGGGGAAAGAGGCGGGCATGGTGCCCTTGGACAGACTGAACGAGATCAGAGCGCGGTTCGAGTTCCTCGAAGCCAGCATGGCCGAGGGCGCGGGCGATATCGCGCGGCTGGGAAAGGAATATGCCGACCTGCGCCCGGTGGTCGCGCAGATCGACGCCTATCGCGCGTTGCTCGACGAGATCGCCGAGGCCGAGGCGATGCTGTCGGACCCAGAGATGCGGGGGCTGGCCGAGGAGGAATTGCCGGATTTGCGGGCGCGTCTGCGCGACGTGGAGGAGGCGCTGCAGCTGGCGCTGTTGCCGCGCGATTCGGCCGACGCGCGCCCGGCGCTGATCGAGATCCGGCCCGGGACGGGGGGCGACGAGGCGGCGCTGTTCGCCGCCGATCTGCTCAGGATGTATCAGCGTTATGCCGAAGCGCGGGGCTGGCGGTTCGAGATCCTGGAACAGGCGGTGACCGAGCTGGGCGGCATCAAGGAGGTGGTGGCGCGGGTCTCGGGGCAGAACGTGTTCGCGCGGCTCAAGTTCGAGAGCGGCGTGCACCGGGTGCAGCGCGTGCCCGAGACCGAATCGGGTGGGCGGGTTCACACCAGCGCGGCGACGGTGGCGGTGCTGCCCGAGGCCGAGGACGTGGATGTGGTGGTCGATCCGGGGGATTTGCGGATCGACACGATGCGGGCCTCGGGTGCGGGCGGGCAGCATGTGAACACCACCGATTCGGCGGTGCGGATCACCCATCTGCCCAGCGGCATCGTGGTGATGAGTTCGGAAAAATCGCAGCATCAGAACCGCGAGATCGCGATGCGCGTCCTGAAGACACGGCTTTTTGACATGGAGCGGCAGCGGGCCGCCGATGCGCGGGCCGCCGATCGCAAGGCGCAGGTCGGCACGGGCGACCGGTCGGAGCGGATACGGACCTATAATTTCCCGCAAGGGCGGATGACCGACCACCGGATCGGGCTCACGCTTTACAAGCTCGACCAGGTGATGGCGGGTGACCTTGACGAGGTGATCGACGCGCTGATCTCGGACCACCAGGCGCGGCTGATGGCGGAGATGGAAGGGTGAGAGGGACCCTGCACGAAGCGGTGGCGGCGGTGCGCGATGTGCTGGACGCGGCCGGCATCGTCGGGGCGGCGCGCGAGGCGCGGCTGATCGTGGGGCAGGGCGCGGGGATCGCGCGCGCGCGCCTGTCCCTGTCGATGGACCAACCGGTGAGCGCGGCGCAATGGGATGCGGCCCTGGCGATGGCGCGGGCGCGGGCAGCGCGGCGGCCGTTATCGCATGTTCTGGGCTATCGGGATTTCTTCGACCATCGCTTCAAGGTTTCCGACCAAGTGCTTGATCCGAGGCCGGAAACGGAAAGCCTGGTGCTGGCCGCGCTGGAGGTGCCCTTTGCCCGGGTCCTGGACCTTGGCACCGGGTCGGGGGCGATCCTGCTGTCGCTGCTGGCGGCGCGGGGGCAGGCGCGGGGGCTGGGCACGGACCTGTCGGAACCGGCGCTGGCGGTGGCGCGGGAAAATGCCGAAGCGCTGGGCGTGGCGGGGCGCTGTGACTGGCTTGTGTCGGATTGGTTCGGGGCGGTCGAGGGGCGGTTCGATCTGATCGTGTCGAACCCGCCCTATATCGCGGCCGGCGAGATGGCGGGGCTGGCGCCCGAGCTCATGCACGAGCCACGCATGGCGCTGACCGACGAGAGCGACGGGCTGAGCGCGTATCGCACGATCACCGGCGGGGTGGCGGCGCATCTGGAGCCGGGCGGGCGGCTCTTGCTCGAGATCGGGCCGACACAGGGGCGCATGGTGTCCGAAATGGTCGCGGCAGCGGGGCTTGACAACATCCGGTTCTATCCCGATCTTGACGGCAGGAACCGGGTTGCAGGTGCCCGTATGCCGAAAAAGCGCGGCTGAATCGCAACGTAATTGGCGAAAAACCGGGGGGCGATCCGGGAAAAGCGCCTGTTAGCCCTTGTTAATCATTGTTTGGCATGTTTACTCGTAATCATCAGCGCGGTGGATGCGAAAGTCGCGGTCCCGCCTGATATCAAGCCAGACAGATTTCGTTCCGGATGAAATGCAGGTGCCGAAGGCGCCAACCGGGCAAACGAAGGCCAGACAGTCAACTGGACCAAGGAAAACATGAGATCATCGAAATCCCGCTCGCGGTCGAAGACCAACCGCAACCGCACGGTCGGCAATATCGTCAACCGCGTGTTCGACAGTTCCGGCCCCGAGGGCAAGGTGCGTGGCACCCCGCAACAGGTCATCGAGAAATACAACCAGTTGGCGCGCGATGCCCAACTGTCCAATGACCGGGTCGCGGCAGAAAATTTCCAGCAGCATGCCGAGCATTATCAGCGCATGCTGAACGAGGCCCAGCGCGAGACGGATCAGCGTCGCGAAGAGCAGGAGCGGCAGAACCGCGACCGCCAGACCGATCGCGACCGCCAGGGTGACCGCGAGCGCCAGCAGCGCCCGGAGCGCGAGTCCGGTGGCGGCGAGGGCGGCCAGGGTCAGGGTCAGGGCTTTCAGGGCGGTGACGATCAGACCCGCGCATCGCAGCCCGATGTGATCGGAAACGAAGACGGCGAAAGCCAGAGCAATCTTGTCGAGACCCCGGAAAGCGCGGGCGACAAGCCCAAGCCCAAGCCCAAACCGAGGCCGCGCAGCCGCAAGCCGAAGTCCGAGGCGCAGAATGACGCGCAGGGTGGCGACGGTGGCAAAGACGAGACGAAAGCGGCGGAATAACCCGGGGCAGGGAAAGTCGCGGCGCAGCGGACTCGCAATGCACCCCGTGAGCCTTGCGCGCGCGTCGGGAAGGACGCGTTGCGGGGGTCGCGCGAAACCATTCGAGCCGCGTTCCGTCAGGCCTGCACAGGCAGGCCCCCCATTATAGCGTGTTGCACTCGATCGAATTCATTTCGCCCGGGCTGCTTGCAGCCCGGGCAGCGCCCGCCCCGCCCCAAGGCGGGCGCTTCGCACCCACCCCGGGTCGAGCGCTGCCCTCTTGTTGGGCGTCAGCCGAATCCCATTCGAGCGCAACACTTTCCAAGAGCCCCGTCTCGCCCCGTTCCCGCGCCGGGGCGTTTTCATTTTTCGATCAGCCGGGCAAGGGCACAGAAGCGTTCGAGATCAACGGTCTCGGCGCGGTCGGTGGGGGCAATGCCGGCGGCGACCAGCTTGTCCTCGATATCGGGGGTCAGCCCCTTGAGCGCGGCGCGCAGCATCTTGCGGCGCTGGTTGAAGGCCTTGGCGACCAGCCGTTCGAGGGTCTTCGCATCCGCCGCAAAGCGCGGTGCGGGCAGGGCGCTCAGGTGCACCACCGCCGAGGAGACCTTGGGCGGCGGAGTGAAGGCCTGCGGTGGCAGGCTCATCACGATGCGCGCGTCGCAGCGCCATTGCGCCAGAAGGGCGAGCCGCCCATAGGCCTTGGAGCCGGGGGTGGCGACGATCCGTTCGGCGACTTCGCGCTGGAACATCAGCGTGAGGCTTTGCCAGAAGGGCGGCCATTCGGGCGGGGTGAGCCAGCGCACCAGCAATTCGGTGCCCACGTTATAAGGCAGGTTGGCGGCGATGCGGATCGGCGGGGTGAGGTGGGCGAGCGGGTTGACCTCAAGCGCGTCGCCCTCGATCACGGTGAGGCGGCCGGGATATGCGGCGGCGATCTCGGCCAGGGCAGGCAGGCAGCGGGCGTCTTTCTCTATGGCCAGAACGTGGCGCGCGCCTTCGGCCAGAAGCCCGCGGGTGAGCCCGCCCGGCCCGGGGCCGATTTCAAGCACATCGCATTGCGTGAGATCCCCGGCGGAGCGGGCGATCCTGGCGGTGAGGTTCAGGTCGAGCAGGAAATTCTGCCCCAGCGACTTGCGCGCCGAGAGGCCATGATCGGCAATCACCGCGCGCAGCGGGGGGAGCGGGTCGATCGGCATCAGCGTCTCGGGCCGGGACAAGCGGCCGCGCGGCCGCTTGCGACGCGATTGTGCAATCGCGTCCGCGCCGGTCGTGCGACCGGCGCCGGGGTCGGGCTTGCACTCACCGTGCGTCCCGGGCCATGCGGGCGGCCATGCGCAGCGCGGCGATGGTCGAGGCGGGGTTGGCCCGGCCCTGCCCGGCGATGTCGAAGGCGGTGCCGTGGTCGGGCGAGGTGCGGATGAAGGGCAGGCCCAGCGTCACGTTCACGCCATTGTCGAAATCGAGCGTCTTGATCGGGATCAGCGCCTGGTCGTGATAGGCACAGATCGCCGCGTCATAGCGCGCGCGGGCGGCCTCGTGAAACATGGTGTCGGCCGAAAGTGGCCCGGCCAGGTCGAAGCCTTCGGCGCGCAGCCGGTCGAGAAGCGGGATCATCATGGTGATTTCCTCGTCGCCCATCGCGCCGCCTTCGCCCGCATGGGGGTTGAGCCCGGCCACGGCGAGGCGCGGGGCGGGGGTGGCGAACTGGCGTTGCAGGCCGGCATGGGTGATGCGGATCGTTTCCTCAAGCAGTTCGGCGGTGAGGGCCTCGGCCACATCGCGCAGGGGCATATGGATCGTGGCCGGCACGACGCGGAGCCGGTCGCTGGCCAGCATCATCACCACGCGCCGGACCCCGGCCAGCGCGGCGAGATACTCCGTGTGGCCCGGATAGGCGAAATCGGCCCCGTCCTTGAGCGCCTTCTTGTGGATCGGCAGGGTGCAGAGCGCGCCCGCCGCGCCGGTCTGCACTAGGTCGACGGCGCGGGCGATCACGTCGATCACGCCCTGCGCATTGGCCGGGTCGGGCTGTCCGGGCGTTGTGGGCGCGGCGAAGCCATGCGCCAGCACCGGCAGGCCGTGGGCCATGGCGGCGGGGGCCTCGGCGGGGCTGTCGATCAGGGCCACGGCGGCGCCGGAGGGCAGGTGGCGGGGATCGCCCAGCCAGAAGAAGGCCAGCTCGTCCCTGAGCGCGGCATGTGCCTTTACCGCAAGCTCGGGCCCGATGCCCGCCGGCTCGCCACAGGTGAGCGCGATGGGCGGGCGGGTCATTTCTCGATGATGCGCGCTTCGGCCCGCAATTGTTCGAGATAACCGTTGGCAAAGCTTTCGAGGCGGCGGTTCTGCAGGCTCAGCATCACGTCCTCGCGCGAGACATCCTCGGCGATGACGGGGGTGCGGCCACAGAGCATCAGGAAAACCAGGGTCTGGCCGTTGGCGCGGGTGAGCGCGGTCGAGACCTCGTGCCGGTCGAGCCGGGTCAGTTCGGCGGCGATGTCGGCGGGAATTTCCCCGGGTTTTTTCGAGCCACGGTCGAGCACGGATTCGGGCTGGCCCTTGGCGATGCCATAAAGGTCGTCGCAGGTGTCGATGCTCTCGCGGACCTTCTGCGCGCGGGCCAGGGCCGCGTCGCTGCGCCCGCCGTCGATGTAATAGGCGGCGTATTCGATGGCGGCGTATTCGGGTTGGACCACCTCGCCCTCTTCGATGGCGCGCATCTGAAAGAGCGCGATGCCGCCGGGGATCGGGATCGGTTCGGTCACCTGTCCGGGGGCGAGGCCGAGCACGCGCGACTGGATCGCCGGGGGCAGGTCGGAAACCGCCTGCCAGCCGAGCCGCCCGCCGCGCCCGCGCGACTGCGAGGCGGAATGGCGCCGCGCGGCGGCGGAAAAGGCGCCGGTGCTGGTGATTTGCGCGATTTCGCGGGCGCGGGCCTCGGCGGCGGCTTCCTGTCCCGGCTCGGCGGCGATGATGATCTCGGCCAGCAGAACCCGGACGCTGCCGGCGCCGGTCTGGCCCAGCGCGCGGTCGATCTCGCGTTCCGAGACCTCGACCCGGGGCGCGAAACGGGCGCGCACCAGTTGCCGCCAGGTGACGCCGACGATGATGAAATCGCGGAAGGTCTGTTCGGCCACCCCGGCCCCGGAAAGCGCGTTGATCAGCTGTTCGGCGCTCATGTCGGCGCGGGAGGCGAATTCCTCCATCCCGGCCTCGATCTCGTCGCGCGAGGGGCGCAGACCGGCGGCGCTTGCGGCGTCGAGCTTGAGCCGGTCCTCGATCAACTGGTCGCGGGCGGTGCTTTGCGGGTCGCCCGGCGAGCGGAAGAGTTGCAGCATGCGGGCGCGCTGTTCGAGCTCGTAACGGGTGATGACATTGTCATTCACCTTGATCGCCGGTTCGAACAGGGTCTGGGCACTGGCCCGGGGCGCGTCGGTTGCGATCCATGCAAGCGTGGCCAGTATCAGAGCCAGCGACAGCGCCAGCGCGGCGCGGGTCAGCGAATGCATGATATGTGTCAGTCTGCTCATGGGTCTGCCTAGTTCCTGCATTTTCGGGTATAGCTCTTGTCCGTGCCGTTGGCCGAGAAGCCCTTGATCCCTACGGTAAAGCTGAAATCCGTCGATGGAGTGAGGATAACGGATGAGGTGAAGCGACGCGAGAGCGAAAGATCGATCTCGACGCATTCATTCCGGTAGATCAGGCCGACCCCGGCCTCGGCGGTCTTGTTCGAGACCACGTCATAGCGCACATTGGCGCGGCTCGACCAGTGGCGACCCAGCCGGTAAAGCCCGTCGAGCGACCATTCCGAGACGGTGTTGGGCCGGTCCTCGAAGGCATCGGGGCCGAGCCAGACATAGCTCGCCCCGAGCGCGAGGCGCGGGGTCTGATAGCCGGCGCGGGCCTCGCCCTTGGAGAGGTCGAGCCTTGCGTCGAACAATGCCCGCCCGGTGAGCGACAGGCCCTGCGCCGATTTGACCTGACCGGCGACCAGCAGATCCGAGGTGGTGCCGCGCAGGCCCGATGTCGGCGAAAAGGCGTTGTCGGCGCGCGCGCGGGTGACCTGTCCCAGCGTCAGGTCCGATTGCCAGCCGCCGGGGGCGACCCGGCTCCAGTTGAGGCCATAGGCGGTGACCGCGCCGCGTTCGCGCCGGTCGGGGGCGGGAAAGCGGGACAGCGACAGCAGGTTGCCCTCGTCGAATTCGACCCGGGTGCTTTCGTCATTGGCGACCGAAAGGCGCTTGCCACCGGTCCAGCCGAATTGCACCACCGGCTCGATCACATGCGTCGCACCCGTCGGCGTGATCTTCTGCCAGGGCCAGCGCAGGGTGACGGCGGCCATGGGGGTGATCCGGGCGGCGTGACGCGGCCGCGTGGCATCGTCGGCGGTGATGAACCGGTCGGCGGCGAACCCGGCCAGCACGCGCGCGCGGATACCGCCCGCCAGCGTCCAGTTGCGCCGCCACGTCGCCTCGACCCCGAGCCGGGTCACGTCGCGCCCGTCGACGATCGTGTCGGTATCGGGCCCGTCGGTGGGCAGGGTGGAATAGCGGAAATGCGTGTGCGCGCCGCCGGAAAACCGAAGCTCGCCGCCCAGCGCGGACGGAAAGAACCGCCGTTCATAGGCGAAATCGCCGATGAAGGTGGGCAGGGTCGATGCGTCCTCGCCGACTCGCAGACTGTGATAATGCACCAGCGCGCCGCTCATGTATTCGTCGCGGCGCACCCGGCTGAGCGTGATATCGCTCCTGAGCCGGTCCTTGTCGGAATAGCCATAGTCGATCAGGTAGCTCTTGTCGCTGACCAGTTCGAGGCCGAATCCGAGTTTGAAATCGCGTTTGAGGTCGAACTGTCCGCGGCCGAACAGATAGGCGCGGCTGTTGGGGAAGATCGTGTCATTCGACACGGCGCCCTCGAATTCGATCCGCCCGCGGCGGAACGCCTGGCGATAGCGCAGGTCGAGCGTGCGGGTGTTGCCCGAGATGAACGGCGCGACGGTCAGGTCGCGGTGATCGCCCAGCTTGATGAAATAGGGGATGCGGATGCCGGTGCCGAGCCGCGAATTGCCCTTCAGGCTGGGAATCAGAAAGCCGGTGGCGCGGTCGAGCGTCGGGTCGGGCAGGCGCAGCCGGGGCAGGTAGAAGATCGGCACATCCATGACGCGCACCTGCGCGTCCTCGAAATAGAGCTGGCGTTCGACCTGATCGTGGATCACCTTGCGGGCGCGGATCTGCCAGAGCGGCGGCTCGTTGGCGTTGCACACCCGGCAGGAGGTGACGGCGGTCTTGTAAAGCTGCGAATAGCGCCCGTTGACGCGGTTGAGTTGATACGCGGCAAGCTGAACCTGCTGGTTGAGCACCATGCGCGCCCCGCGTAACAGCCCGTTGCGAAACCCGGCATCCATCTCGGCGCTGTCGGCAAGGACCAGCCGGTCCTCGCCTTGCGTGATGGTTACGGGGCCGTCGATGGTCAGTCGGTCGGTCTCGCGATCATAGGCGATGCGGCTTGCCTTGATCCGCGTGCCGTCCTGGAGCGCCTCGACATTGCCCTCGGCGATGAGCCGGGTCTTGCCTTCGAGAAAGACCTTGTCGGCGACGAGGATGGCGGGGGTGGGTTGGGCTTGCGCCTGCCGCTCGCCCTGCGCCATGGCGGCGGCGGGCAGGGCAAGCGCCGCGATGAGCACGGCCACGATCAGCGACAAGCGGGCACGCATCATCCGTCCTCCGTGTTGAGGACGAGGCCGAGGCCCAGAAGCACCGAGGCCACCGGCGGAGCCCAGGCCGCGAGCATCACCGGAATCTGGCCGTTCTCGCCCAGGATCTGCCCGAAATTGCGGATGAAATAGAGCGAGAAACCGATCAGCAGCGAGACCAGAATGGCGATTCCGGTGCCGCCGCCGCGCTGGTGGCGCATGGTGAAGGCCGCGCCGATCAGCACCATCGCGACCAGAAACAGCGGCCGCGCCAGTTCCATCTGGAGCCAGACCGCGTGCCGGCGCGGCGAGAACCCGGCCTGTTCGAGCTGCGCGATCACGGTCGGCAGATCCCAGACCGAAATCGCGTCGGGGCGGCCGAAACTGTCGCGGATGCGGTCCTGGGTGAGGGTCGAGGGCAGGCGCAGATCGGCATGGGTTTCGGCGGCGGCCTCGGGGTTGAGACCGGCGGTGAGCGGCCAGGACTTGGCGTCGCGCAGGCGCCACGCGCCGTCGGCAAGCTGGGCCTCGCGGGCCTCGATCCGGCGCAGCGGGCCACCCCCGGGCGCATAGGTGATGAAACTCAGGTCATAGAGGATCGAGGCATCGGCATTGGCCGCGGTGGCGCGGATCACGGTCTGCCCCTCGGGGCCGCCCTGGCGCAGCCAGAGTCCTTCGGAGGAGATCGACAGCACGTCCGCGCCGCCCGAGACATGGCGCTGGAAAAGCTCCTGATAGCGTTTCGAGGTGGCCGAGACGATCGGGTTGAAGGTGCTGACCGCCAGCCCGCCGATCAGCCCGGCCACCAGCACCGGCGCGACCAGTGTCTTGAGCCCCGAACGCCCGGCCGCGCGCACCACGACGAGTTCGGACGAGCGCGCCAGCCCGATGAACAGCGCGACCGTGGCGAGAATCATCACCAGCGGCAGGATGGTGTTGAGCCCGCCGGGCGCCGAAAGCAGGGTAAGCCCGATCATGTCGGCGAAACCGGCATCGGTGCGGTCGAGCTTGCGCACCTGTTCGATGAGATCGACCAGCACCTGGAGCAGGAAAAAGAGGAACAGCAGGCCAAAGAAGGTCCGGGCGAACTTGCGCGCGAAATAGAGGTGGAGCCTCATGTCGCGGCCTCCGGTCGGGCGCGGCGCGGGGTGCGGCTGCGCCCGGCATATCCCAGCAGCCCGACCGCCGCCCCGAGCCCCAGAAGCGGCGGCGCATAGATCACCGGCCACAGCGCGGGGTCGGCGCGCACCGGGTCGGTCGCCAGCCCCTCGATCAGCTTGAGCATCACCAGAAGGAAGATCGCGACGGTGATCTGGCGCCAGACGCCAAAGCGGCTGAACGTGCCGGTGAGCAGCGCGGCAAACCCGATGAGCGCCGCGGCAAGGCAGAAGAGCGGCTGCGCGAAGCGGCTGTGCAACTCGTCGGCGCTGAACCCCGGCGGCGCCCCGGCCCGCGCCGCGACGCCGGCGGGATCACGGATCAGATCGACGGTCGAAGCATGGCCGACCTCGAACCCGGCGGTTTGCTTATCGTCGATCAACGCGCTGATATCATAGGAGAAATCGTCGAAATGCGTGGTAAAGAGCCGGCCCGTGGCCCGGTTGTGCGATTGCGACAGCCCGTCCACCATCACTAGTTTCGAGCTGTCCCCGTCACGCACGAGATAAGCCTCTTGCGCGGTGTAGGTCAGGCTTTCGCCCATGCGGCGCCGGTCCGAGAGGAACACGTCGCGCAGCGCGCCCTCGGGGGTGATCTCGCGGATATAGAAGGTGACGCCCGCGGAGGGGTGCAGGAACGTGCCCTCGGTCAGCAGCTTGGCGGTGATGTTGCGCGAGATCTCGATCTCGCGGTCCTTGAGCTGCGCCATCGACATCGGCACCAGCGCATGCGTCAGCACCGACATCATGCCCGCCACGATCAGCCCGAAGACCAGCACCGGCCGCGCCAGCCGCCACGGCGAGAACCCGGTCGCCTGCATCACCGTCAACTCGCTTTCCGAACTGAGCCGGTTGGTGACATAGACCGACGCCGCGAACCCCGCCACCGGCAGCACGAGGCGGATCACGCCCGGCAGGGTCAGCGCGGTGAACTCGGCAAAGACCCAGGCGGTCTGGCCGTCGCCGATCAGCGTGTCGAAGAGTTTGACCGCGCGGTTGATCCAGTAGATCGAGACCAGCACGAGGGCGAAGAACCCGAACAGGACCATGAGCTGCGACAGCAGGTATCTGTCGAATCTGGCCAAGTCCGCACTCCCCCCGAAGGCACCATGTGAGCAACAAGATATTGCGCGGACACTACAGGAAAGGCGAAGCGATGGTAAACTGCATTCTGGCCAATCGGACAGGCGCGCGCTAGGAGTCGCGCATGAGCGAACATCAGGGAGCCGCGCCATGACAGACCCCGTCACATTCACCTTTTCCGAGGTCGATATCGACCGCATCGCCGGGGCCGAAGGCCGGGTGGCGGTGATCGTCGGCGGCGACGGGCGGCTTGACCGTGGGGCGCGTCGGGTCAATCGCCTGACCCGTGGCGCGCTGGCGCGTCTGCTCGAGGGCGAGGGCTTTGCCAAGGCCAAGCCGGGCGAGGTGCTCAGCCTCGCCTGGCCGACCGGCATGGCGGCCGAAGCGGTGGACGTGGTCCGGCTCGAGCGGCGCTGTGACGTGCAGGACGCGCGCCGCGCCGGCGTGGCGCTGGCCCGGGCGATGGGCAAGGCCGACCTGATGCTTCTGGCCGGCAATCACGCGCGGCTTGTCGCGATCGTGACCGGGCTTGCCCTGCGCCACTATGATTTCAACCGCCACAAGAGCGCCGATCCCGATCCGCGCGGCGCGGTGACGGTGATGTGCGCCAAACCGCAAGAGGCCGAGGCGGCGGTGGCCGCCCCGCTCGCGGTGGCCGAGGGCGTGCATTTCACCCGCGACCTGGTCAATGAACCGGCCAACCACCTGACCACGATCAGTTTCGCCGAACGGCTCAAGCAGATGGAGGCGCTGGGGCTCGAAGTCGAGGTGCTGGACGAGCCGGAGCTGGAAAAGCTGGGCATGGGCAGCCTTCTGGCGGTGGGCCATGGCAGCGAGAGCCCGTCGAAAGTGGTGGTGATGCACTGGAAGGGCGGCAAGGCGGACGACAAACCGCTGGCCTTGATCGGCAAGGGCGTGGTGTTCGACACCGGCGGCATTTCGATGAAACCCGCCGCCGGGATGGAAGACATGACCATGGACATGGGCGGCGCCGGCGTGGTCGCGGGCGTCATGCGCACGCTGGCGCGGCGCAAGGCCGGGGCAAATGTGGTGGGCGTGGTCGGCCTCGTCGAGAACATGGTCTCGGGGCGCGCGACGCGGCCGGGCGACGTTGTGCGCTCGATGAAGGGCGACACGATCGAGGTGATCAACACCGATGCCGAGGGGCGTTTGGTGCTGGCCGACGTGATGTGGTATGCGCAGCAGCGTTTCGCGCCGGTGGGCATGGTCGATCTGGCGACGCTGACCGGGGCGATCATCGTCGGGCTGGGCCATGAAAAGGCGGGCGTGTTCTCGAATGACGATGCCTTCTGCAAGCATTTCCTCAAGGCCGCCGAGGCCGAGGGCGAGGGCGCGTGGCGGATGCCGCTGGGCGACGCCTATGACAAGATGCTGAAATCCCAGATCGCCGACATGAAGAACGTGGGCGGACGCCCCGCCGGGTCGATCACCGCGGCGCAATTCCTGCAAAGATTCGTCAAGGACGGCTGCCCGTGGATCCATCTCGACATTGCCGGGGTGGCCAGCGTCAAGGACGAGACCACCTATGCCCCCAAGGGCGCGACTGGCTGGGGCGTGATGGCGCTCGACCGGATGGTGGCCGAGAATTACGAGGGATAAAAAGGCCTTATGGGCGATGTCTATTTCTATCACCTGACCCGGCGGCCGCTTGAGGCGGTGCTGCCCGACCTGCTGGCGCGCTCACTGGGGCGCGGTTGGCAGGTGGCGCTGCGCGGCAGGGATGCGGGGCGGATGGCATGGCTTGACGAGCGGCTGTGGCTGGAGCCGGTGGACGGCTTCCTGCCGCATGGGCTGGCCGGGGGGCCGCATGACGCGCGGCAACCGGTGCTGCTGACCACCAATGCCGCGATCCCCAATGGCGCGGCCTGCCTGATGGCGGTGGACGGGGCCGAGGTGAGCGGCGACGAGGCGGGCGCGCTTGACCGGGTGTGCATCCTGTTCGATGGCAATGACGATGCGGCGTTGATGCGCGCGCGGGCGCAATGGAAGGCGCTGACCGGGGCGGGCTGTGCTGCAAAATACTGGTCCGAGGAGTCGGGCCGCTGGGAGATGAAGGCCGAGGCGGGCGGCTGATCGACGGGCGGGCGCGCGCGCCCGCCGGGGCCTTGGTGCTCTCAGCCCTGGTCGCTGGCGGCGGTGATCGCCTGGGCCAGTGCCTCGCGGTCGCCGATATGGTTGGCCAGCACGAGAATCAGCCGCGCGTTGAGCGCGTCGCTTTCCGTCTTGGAAAGCCCTTCATGCGCGGCCAGCAGATCGGCATAGAAATCGTCGGGCGCGTCGATATTCGGGGTCAGGATCAGTTCGGCCATGGGTGCTTACTCCTGTCCGGTGGCGCGGCGGACCGCGGTGCGAAAGATGTTCTCGTTCCAGCTTTCGCGGCGGGCGGCGACGTGCTGATCGGGGCGGATGAGATAGACCGCCGAGGGCGCGACGCCAAGGTAACGCTGCTTGAGCGCCAGCGTCTTGTCGTCCTTGACCGAGAGCGCAAGCCGCGTGACCTCGATGCCGCTTTCCTCGAAATGATCCGGCGCATCGGCGTCGATGGTCAAGAGCGTGAACTTGCCCGCCAGGCTCGGCAACAGAAAGTCATCGCCCAGCGGCGCGTCGGGGCAGGGCGCACCGGGACGGGTGCGCGCGGGCCCGTCCTCAAGCGCGTCGGCGGTGTTGAGCGGTGAGCCGTCATAGGTGCAGGGCACCGACAGGCGCCCCGAATTGACCAGGGGCCGGGCGAATTCATGTTCTTCGGCGAGATCCAGAACCGCGTCGCGCAGGATGCGGCTCATCTCGGATTTGGGGGTGATGAAATCGGTCGAGCGGGTCGAGTTGAGGATGTTTTCGTCCGCGCCCTGGATGCGCTCGAAGTCATAACTCTCAAGCAGCGCGTCGGGCGCCGTGCCGTCCATCACCAGCTTGAGTTTCCAGACCAGGTTGTCGGTGTCCTGCAACCCTGAATTGGCCCCGCGCGCGCCGAACGGCGAAACCTGGTGCGCGGCGTCGCCCGCGAAGATCACCCGGCCGTGGCGGAACCTCTCCATCCGGCGGCACTGGAAGGTGTAGATGCTCACCCATTCCAGCTCGAACTCGACATCCTCGCCCAGCATTGCCTTGAGGCGCGGGATGACGTTCTCGGGCTTCTTCTCTTCTTCGGGGTCGATGTCCCAGCCCAGTTGCAGGTCGATCCGCCAGACGCCATCGGGCTGCTTGTGCAACAGCGCCGACTGGCCGCGATTGAAGGGCGGGTCGAACCAGAACCAGCGTTCGGTGGGGAAATCGGCCTCCATCACCACGTCGGCGATGAGGAAATTGTCCTCGAAGACGCGGCCGACGAAATCGAGCCCCAGCATCCGCCGTGTGGGCGAGCCGGCGCCGTCGCAGGCGATGAGCCAGTCGGCCTCGAGCGTGTAGGAATCCTCGGGGGTCGCCACCTCGATCTTGACGTGATCGTCATGGGTGCCGATCGCCTCGACCTTGTTCTTGCCGCGGATCTCGATCGGCTTGCCCGCGTCCTGCAATTCGCGGACGCGGTTCACGAGGTATTCCTCGAAGTAATACTGTTGCAGGTTGATGAAGGCGGGAAACGCGTGGCCCTCTTCGGGCAGGAGGTCGAACTCGAACACCTTGCGGGTGTCGAAGAACACCTTGCCCACATCCCATTTCACGCCTTTCTCGACCATCTCGTGGCCACAGCCCAGACGGTCGAGGATTTCCAGCGGGCGCTTGGCGAAACAGATCGCGCGGGAGCCGAACGAGACCTTGTCATTGTCGTCAAGCACCACGACGGGCACGTCGTCCTGAGCAAGGTCGATGGCCGCGGCCAGCCCGATCGGCCCGGCCCCGATCACCACGACAGGGTGGCGGACCGGTGCGGGTGCGTCCTGATCGGGCGAACGCTCATAGGCATAGAGCGGGATTTCGAAGATCTTGTTCATTCTCTCTCCTCCGGGTGACGCGCGACCATCATGCCATGAAAATCGGGCGCGCCATTTGATCTGGGTCAGACCGGGCCTTGCGATTTTTCGGCCGGCCCCAGGGCTCAGCCCTGCAACGCCTCCCACATTTCGAGATCGCGCTCGGCGGTCCAGATGCGCGGCGTGTCAAGCCCGCGCGCCTCGTCAAAGGCGCGGGCCACGTTGAAAGGCAGGCAGTGCTCGTAGATCGCGTATTCGGCGAATTTGGGGTCGCATTCCGCACGCACCGCGTCCCATGCCTCCTTGAGGGTGCCACCGCGTGCGGCGACGCGGGCGGCGGGTTTGTAGGTGCTTTCGACGAAATCGCGGGTGTTCTCGATCGCCGCGTTGACCATCTCGCGCCCGACAAGCGCGTCGCCGCGTCCCGGCGCGATGGCATCGACATCGAACCACTTGATCGCGTCGAGCGTGTCGCCCCAGTCCGAGAAATGCCCGTCGCCGCAATAGCAGGCCGAATGATATTCGACGATATCGCCGGTGAACATCACGTTCTGATCCGGCACACGGATCACCGCGTCGCCCGCCGTGTGGGCGCGGCCCAGATGCATGATGTCGACCCGGCGGTTGCCGAGATAGACGGTCATCGCGTCCGAGAAGGTGGTGGTCGGCCATGTGAGGCCGGGGATGCTTTCATGGCCCTCGAACAGGCGCGGGAAGCGCAAAAACTCGCTCTCCCAGTCTTCCTGGCCGCGCTCCACCACCATGGCGCGGGCGGCGTCGGACATGATGATCTGCGAGGCGTCGTAGGCGCTGGCGCCCAGCACGCGCACGGCGTGGTAATGGGTCAGCACGAGATGCGAAATCGGCTTGTCGGTGACTTCGCGGACCTTCTCGATCACCTTGTGGGCAAGGCGTGGGGTCGCCTGTGCCTCGACGATCATCACCGACTGGTCGCCGATGATCACGCCGGAATTGGGGTCGCCCTCGGCGGTGAAGGCATAAAGCCCCTCGCCGATCTCGTCGAAGGTGATGGTTTTCTCGGTCATGTCGCCTTGCGATGCGAATGCTTTGGCCATGGGTGCGGTTCCTTTTTGCGTTCCGCCGGGGGATGGGTTGGACGCCTCCGGCGGGAGTATTTGGGGCAAGATGAAGGGCTTAGCGTTTGTAAGGGTCGTCGAGCGCGGGCAGGATCGTGCCGGTGCATTCCCCGAAGCCGATCGTGTAGCCGTCGCCATGGGCCGCGCCCCAAAGCGTGAGCGTGTCACCGTCCTCAATGAAGGCGCGGCTCTCGCCGCTGTCGAGGGTAATCGGTTCCTTGCCGCCCCAGCTGAGTTCGAGCAGCGAGCCGCGCTGGTGTTTCTCGGGCCCCGAGATCGTGCCCGAGCCCAGAAGGTCGCCGGGCGTCATCGGGCAGCCGGAGGTGGAGTGATGGGCCAGTTGCTGGGCCGAGGAATAATAGATCTCGCGGTAATTGGTGCGCGCGATCTCGGTCGCTTCCTTGCCCTCGGGGGCGAGGGTGACGGCAAGGTCGATGTCATAGAGCATCGGGCCGGTGTCCTTGAGATGATCGAGCAGCTCGACCTCGCGTTCGGGGGTGGCGCAGCGGAACGGTTCGAGTGCGGCGGCACTCACGATCCAGGGGCTGATGCTGGTCGCCGTGGCCTTGGCCTGGAACGGGCCGAGCGGCTGGTATTCCCAGGCCTGGATGTCGCGCGCCGACCAGTCGTTCAGGAGCACGTAGCCGAAGATCATCTCGAACGCCTCGTCCACCGTCACGGGGCCTTCGCTGGGCTGACCCACGATGGCGCCCATTTCCAGTTCGAGATCGAAGCGGCGGCAGGGCAGGAAGGCGGGCGTGTCGTGATCGGGGGATTTCAACTGCCCCCAGGGGCGGCGCACATCGCTGCCCGACACCACCACCGAGGAGGCGCGCCCGTTATAGCCGATCGGGATGTGCAGCCAGTTGGGCGGCAGCGCGTTCTCGGCGCCCCGGAACATGGTGCCCACGTTCACCGCGTGGTGCTTGCCGGCATAGAAGTCGGTGAACTCGGCCACCAGGAAGGGCAGGTGCATCTCGGCCTCCGCCTGCGGCACCAGAAGCGGCTCGGCACGCTCGCGGTCGGGCGAGCCGTCGGCGAGGATCTGGCGGATACGCTCGCGCAGCGCCGACCAAAGCTCGGGGCCTTCCTCCATCACCTCGTTCCAGAACGGCACGTCAAAGAGCGGATCATCGGTGAGCGAGATGAGCCCCGCCTCTTCGGCGCGGCGCATGTCGAGGATCATGTCGCCGATGGCCACGCCACAGCGCGGATCGAACGTATCGGTCGAGAACACGCCATAAGGCAGGTTGTTGAGCGGGAACGGGTGTTTGGGGTCATTGGCCGAGGCCACCCAGGATTTCATTAGGGTCATGGTTCGTCCTTGTCGGGCATGGTGGATTGGCGCCCACCCTACGTGGGATGGGTAGGGTGGGCAATCTGCCCACCGCACCTCATTTCTTGCCGGGCGTGCCGTCGAATTTCTTTTCCAGATCGCTCCAGCAGTCGATGTAGTCGTCCTGCAGCGGCGCCTCGTTGGCGGCGAACCCGGTCAGGTGCTGGGGAAAGCGCGTCTCGAACATGAACGACATGGTGTCGTCGAGCTTGTCCGGCCCGAGATTGGCGTTCGACGCGCCCTCGAAGGCCTGTCTGTCCGGCCCGTGCGGCAGCATCATGTTGTGCAGGCTCATGCCGCCGGGAACGAAGCCCTGCGGCTTGGCGTCATACTGGCCGTGGATGTTGCCCATCAATTCGGACATGATGTTCTTGTGATACCAGGGCGGGCGGAACGTGTCCTCGGCCACCATCCAGCGTTCGCGGAACAGCACGAAGTCGATATTGGCCGTCCCCGGCACGCCCGAAGGGGCGGTCAGCACGGTAAAGATCGACGGGTCGGGGTGATCAAAGAGGATCGCACCGACCGGGCAATAGGTGGAAAGGTCGTATTTCAGGGGCGCGTAATTGCCGTGCCAGGCCACCACGTCGAGCGGGCTTTGTTTGATCTCGGTCTCATGGAACTGGCCGCACCACTTGATGGTCAGGGTCGAGGGCGTCTCGCGATCCTCGAAGGCGGCCACGGGGGCCTTGAAATCGCGCGGATTGGCCAGCGCGTTGGCGCCGATCGGGCCACGCCCCGGAAGCTCGAACTTCTGGCCGTAATTCTCGCAGACGAAGCCGCGCGCCGGACCTTCGAGCAACTCGACCCGATAGACGAGGCCACGCGGGATGATCGCAATCTCGCGCGGTGCGATGTCGATGATCCCAAGCTCGGTGGCAAAGCGCAGCCGGCCCTCCTGGGGCACCACCAGAAGCTCGGAATCGGCCGAGTAAAAATAGGCGTCCTGCATCGATTCGGTGACGAGATAGACATGCGAGGCCATGCCGACCTGCGTGTTCACGTCGCCCGCCGTGGTCATCGTGCGCATGCCGGTGAGCCAGGTCAGGCTTTCACCCGAATGTGGCACAGGATCCCAGCGATACTGCCCGAGGCTCGCGACCTCGGGATCGACATGCGGCGCGGATTTCCAGTAGGGCAGATCGATTCGCGTGTAGCGGTGCGAATGCTTGACGCTGGGCCGGATGCGATAGGTCCAGGTCCGCTCGGGCGGGTGGGCGGTAAAGGCCGTGCCCGAAAGCTGTTCGCCATAAAGCCCGTAATTGCATTTCTGCGGGCTGTTCATACCCTGCGGCAATGCGCCGGGGAGTGCTTCGGTCTCGAAATCATTGCCGAAACCGGGCATGTAGCCTTCATGCGGGCCGGGCACCGAGGGCGCCTGGGTCATGTGATGGGGAAAGGATTGTTTGTTCATCGCGCGTCTCCTTTGTGGTTGCGCTGTTAACAGTTGATTTTGTAACTAACAACGGCAGGAGGGGTTCGACATGAGCATAGCAGATGATTTCGATTTACAGAATTTCCTGCCCTATCTTCTGAACCAGGCGGCGGAAGTAAGCTCATTGCAGTTCCAGCAGGTCTACAAGGACCGCTACGGGATGTTGCGCACCGAGTGGCGGGTGCTGTTTCACCTTGGAATCTATGGGAAAATGACCGCCAAACAGATCGGGGAACGCTCCAAGATGCACAAGACCAAGATCAGCCGCGCGGTGGCGAAACTGGCCGAGCGGCGGTTCCTGACGCGGCATCGCGACGGGGCGGACCGGCGGCTGGAATATCTCGAACTGACCGAGGCGGGGCGGCGCGCCTATCGCGATCTGCGGGAGGTGGCGAAGACCCATGATTCGGCCCTCGCGGCGCGGTTTTCCGAGGCCGACATGGCAACGTTCAAGCGGATGCTGCGCGCGCTGGCCAGCGGTGCGGCATGAGCGATCAACTAAAGGGGCTTCTGATCACCACGCTCGCGGTGCTGATGGTGGTGCCCGATTCGATCTTCGTGCGGCTGATCGAGGCCGACGCGCTGGTCATCGCCTTCTGGCGCGGGCTGGGGGCGGGGGGGTTGATCCTCGTGGGCGTGCTGGCATGGCAGGGCACGGCCCCTTATCGTCTGCTGCCCGGCACCGGTGCCTATGGCGCGGTCTATGTCGTGGCCGTGGGCGGCGCCGGGGTGCTGTTTCCGCTGGCGGTCAGCCTCACCTCGGTGGCCAACGTGGTGTTCATCATCGCCGCCCTGCCGGTCTTTGCCGCGATCTATTCGCGGTTCTTCATGGGCGAGCGGGTGTCGCGGCGGATGGTGCTGACCATGATCGCGGTGGCGGCGGGGCTGGCCGTCCTGGCCTATGGCTCGGGCGAGACGAAAGGCGCGCACTGGACCGGCGATCTCACCGCGCTGGGGGTGGCGGCGCTGTTTGGTGCCGGGCTGACGGCGGCGCGCAAGGTGCGGCGCGTGTCGATGGTGGCGGCGGTGCCGATCGGCTATATCGGCGCCTCGCTGATCATCTGGCCCTTCATCGCCCCGATGAGCATTCCGGGCGACAGCTGGCACCTCGTCGCGATGCACGGCGCCTTCATCGCGGGCAGTTCCATGGGCCTCGCCCTTGGCCCGCGCTATATCCCCTCGGCCGAGGTCGGCCTGCTGATCCTGCTCGAATCGGTGCTGGCCCCGCTGCTGGCCTGGTGGATCCTCGGCGAAGACCCGGGCCCCT
>JAABTV010000020.1 GCA_011389685.1 Paracoccaceae bacterium | reverse complement strand
CGACCGTCCCGATGTTCACATGCGGCTTGTTGCGTTCAAACTTTGCTTTTGCCATCGCGTTGGCGCCCTTTGATTGCGACCCTTGGGGCCTGGTTTCACTCCGCGCGGCATTTATTGGGTCGGGCAGGGGAAATCAAGACTCTCTTGCGCCCATGACGCCGCACCAATGGCGCGACCGGTCAACCGCCTGCGGCGATCACTCCTTGAACCAGCCGTCCTCGAAATTCTGGCGCACAAGATAGCGTTCGATTTCCTTGGCTCCCAGCTTGGCAAGCTGTTGCATCTGCTCTTCGCCGGTCTTGGTATAGCCCGAGCCCAGAAGTGTATCGCCACCAAAGGATTCGATCACGGTGATCTGTTTGACCTTTTCATTGAGCTTCTTGCCCGCAGCGTCGTCCCAGACCGTGAGGTTGAAAATCAGGATCGATTTCGGACTGGCAACGATCGGTATGCCAGGCTGGGCCAGAACGTATCCCTCGACGCTGACCCCGAAATGATAGAGCTTGTCACCCTCGTATCTTCCGAAACGCTCTTCCACGGCATCGGTCATCGCCGCGATCCACTCTTCCTTGCTGGCCTCGCGTGACACTGGCCCCTTGGTCAGGTTCGGCGCCACGACGACGTTATGGCCAAGGCTGAAATTTCCCAGGTCCGTGGGCGCCTGGTCGAGATCATCGGCATTGGTGCAGGCGAGCAGAGCCCCCAGCGACAGGAACAGAACCAGTTTGCGGATCATGCGGGCAGCCTCCGGTTTTACCATAAAGCCCCGGATAACGCAGCGATACGACCAACGCAATGAGCGGTGGACCATTGGCCGCAAGCATGTGGGCACCTATCTTAACATCAGGTTACCGATGCGGAGGATGATTGGATGGGTGCAGGTGAGCTGCCGGTGCATGTGCCGCTGGTGACGCGGCCGATGGGCGTTTTCGCCTCGCTCAACGCGGCGCGACGCAATCTCCTGGCGATCCTGCCGGACCTCGCCACCCGGCAACCGATGGTGTCGGGGCGTACGGCGAAACGCTGGCACATGGTGATGGACCCTGGTGCGATCAGACGCATCCTTCTGGAAAATATCGACAATTACCCGAAATCCCAGGTCACGAAAAATCTTTTGAAACCGGCGATCGGGGATTCGATGTTCATTGCCGAAGGAGCGCATTGGCGGTGGCAACGACGGGCCGCCGCCCCGGCCTTTTCGCATCGCAACGTGACCAACCTCGGCCCGGTCATGTCGGCGGCGGCGCAGCACTCCCTCACGCGTCTCGAAGGGGCGGGAGCGCGGGCCGTGGACATGTATGACGAAATGGTGCGCGCGACCTTTGAAGTCATTGGAAACGTGACCTTTTCGGAAGGCTCGCAGTTCGATCCCGAAGAGGTGCATCGCGCCATCGACGGGTATATCGACGCGGCCGGGCGGCTGTCCCTGTTCGACATTCTGGGCATGCCCGACTGGGTGCCCCGGCCCGGGCGCATCCGCACCGGGCCACCGGTGCGCGACATGAAGGCGATGGCGGATCAGGCGATCGAGGCCCGCAAGGCCGCCGGGCGAGGCACGGTTCCTGACCTTCTCGACCTGCTCCTGGAAGGCGAAGACCCTGAAACCAAACGGAAAATGAACACGTCCGAGCTGCGCGACAATCTTCTGACCTTCATCGTCGCAGGCCATGAGACAACCGCGCTCACCCTGTCCTGGGCGCTTTATCTTTGCGCCTTTGACCAGGAGGTCCAGACACGGGCCCGGGACGAGGCGCAGGCGGTGTTGCAGGGGCGGCTGGCGACGGCCAACGATCTGGAATCGCTGCCGTTTTGCCGGATGATCGTGGACGAGGCGCTGCGGCTTTACCCGCCCGCGGGGATCATCAGCCGCACCGCGCAGGCGCATGACACCCTGTGCGGGCGCGAGGTGCGGCGGGGGGACACGGTGATGATCCCGATCTATGCGCTGCATCGCAACCAGCTGTTGTGGGATGAACCCGATGCCTTTCGGCCAGAAAGATTCAAGAATCGCAAGGCGATAGAGCGCTATGCCTATCTGCCGTTCGGCGACGGGCCACGGATCTGCATCGGGGCGAGTTTCGCCCTTCAGGAAGCGGTGATCGTGTTGGCGACGCTCCTGTCCCGGCGGCGGTTCCACCTTGTTCCCGGGCGAACGCCCAAGCCGGTCATGATCCTGACACTGAGGCCCGAAGGCGGGGTCTGGCTGACCTCGGAACCGGTTGGTTAACGCCCCCGAAGCGGCCCGAAAACGGGGGGTGACTCCCGGCTGACATCCGGCTGCCACCCGGCTGCCGGGCAGATGATGCGAAACAGCCAGTGAAAATCGTTGACGCAACGCCCGGTGCAGCGGTTTCCCGCGCCATCGCGTTTGGGTGGCGGCGGCGGCGGAGCCGAATTCTTTCGAAGAATTCGGGCAAAAATCCTTCGAGGATTTTTACTCGCGCGCAACATCCGGACCGGTTCCATTTTCCGCGACGGAATTCGGATCAGTCGAACCGGCAGGTCTTGGGGAAGCCGTAGGGCGGGCGTTTGCCGACACTGGCGCGCTTGCCCAGCCATTCGCTCATGTCGGGCTCGTGGCGGGTCTTGCCGCCACCCATTTCCCAGCTCAGACCCCGGGCCCAGTCGAAGGTGGTCAGGTCGGCCAACCCGCCGTCGAGTTCCAGCGCACCCTGCCGTCCACGGGCGAGGTTGTATTTCTGAAGCCGTACACCCTTGCCGCGGCCCATCTCGGGCAGTTCGGAGAGGGGAAAGACCAGGAACTTGCCATTCTGCGAACAGACCGCGACGTGATCGCCGGTCACGCGCCGCGCCACGATGGCCATCGTGTCCTTGACGTTCAGCACCTGCTTGCCCGAACGGGTCTGGGCCACGACATCGTCCTCGGACACGACAAAGCCGTTGCCATCCGCCGAGGCGACGACGAGTTTCCCGCCGGGGCGGTGAATGAACAGCGCGACGATCTCGGACTCGTTCGGCAGATCCACCATTAGGCGCAGCGGCTCGCCCATGCCACGGCCACCCGGCAGGCTGGCGGCCTGCAGCGTGTAGAAACGTCCATTGGTGGCAAAGACCAGGATCTTGTCGGTGGTTTCGGCGTGAAAGACAAAGCGGCCCTCGTCGCCATCCTTGTATTTCAACGCCCGGCCCAGGTCCATATGGCCCGACAGGGCGCGGATCCAGCCCATCTTCGAGCAGACCACCGTGATCGGCTCGCGCTCGATCATCGCCTCAAGCGGCACCTCCTCGACCTGTGCGGCCTCGGCAAAGCGGGTGCGGCGGGCGCCGATCTCGTGGCTCTTGCCAAAGGTCTTGCGCACCTCTTTCAACTCGCTGGCCACGCGGGCCCATTGCAGCCCCTCGTCTTCGAGCAGGTCTTCGAGCCCGGCGCGTTCTTCCATCAGGGCATCGCGTTCGGCGATGAGCGCCTCTTCCTCAAGCCGGCGCAGGCTGCGCAGGCGCATGTTGAGGATCGCCTCGGCCTGCACGTCCGACAACCCGTTCTCGCGGCCCTCGAAGGAGTGCGGCACGGTGCGGGCGCCGTCATCGCTTTCCGACAGGATGCCGCTTGCCTGTGCCTCTTCATCGACAATCAGGCGCAGCGCGGCCAGATCGACCCCGGCAAGTGGCGAGATATAGGAGGATTCGTCGGCGGCGCGGATAATGGTTTCCTGATGCGGGCGGCTCCAGTCTTCATACATCAACGCCGCTTTGGGGTCGTCGTCATAGCGGATGATGTCGATCACCCGGTCGAGATTGACAAAGGCGGTGATCAGCCCGGCGAGCACTTCGAGCCGGTTGTCGATCTTCGCCATCCGGTGGCGCGAGCGGCGCTGCAACACCTCGCGGCGGAAATCGAGGAAGGCGCGCAGCACCTCCTTGAGGCTGCACACCCGGGGCGTGACCCCGTCAACGAGCACGTTCATGTTGAGCGAGAACCGCAGTTCCAGATCGGAATTGCGGAACATCATGTTCATCAGCACATCCGCGTCCACGTTCTTGGACCGCGGTTCAAGGATCAGGCGGATGTCGTCGGCGCTCTCGTCGCGCACATCGGCGAGGATCGGGATCTTCTTGGTCTGGATCAGTTCCGCGATCTTCTCGATCAGCTTGGATTTCTGGACCTGATAGGGGATCTCGGTGACCACGATCTGCCATTGGCCCCGGCCCAGATCCTCGGTCTCCCATTTGGCGCGCAGCCGGAAGGCGCCGCGCCCGGTGCGATAGGCGCGGGCGATCTCTTCGGGCGGCTCGACGATGACGCCGCCGGTGGGGAAATCGGGCCCGGTAATGTGTTTCAACAGCGTGTCGTCGCGCGCATCCGGCGTCTTGATCAGATGCAGGCAGGCGCCGATCAACTCGTCGATATTATGCGGCGGAATGTTGGTCGCCATGCCCACCGCGATTCCCGACGAGCCATTGGCCAGAAGGTTCGGGAACTGCGCCGGCAGCACCGAGGGTTCATCGAGGCGGCCATCATAATTGGGCCGGAAATCGACCGCGTTCTCGGCCAGCCCCTGCAACATCGCCTCGGCAAAGACGGTCATCCGCGCCTCGGTATAGCGGCTGGCGGCGGGGTTGTCGCCGTCGATATTGCCGAAATTCCCCTGCCCGTCGACCAGCGGATAACGCACCGCGAAATCCTGCGCGAGCCGCGCCATCGCGTCATAGATCGCGGCATCGCCATGCGGATGGAAATCGCCCATCGTGTCGCCGGCGATCTTGGCCGATTTCAGAAACCCGCCGGTCGCGTTCAGCCGCAGGCGGCTCATCGCATAGAGAATCCGGCGGTGCACGGGTTTGAGCCCGTCGCGCGCATCCGGCAACGCCCGGTGCATGATGGTCGAGAGCGCATAGGTCAGGTAACGCTCGCCGATCGCGCGGCGCAGCGGTTCGGACAGATCGCGCAACGGGTTTTCTGGATCGTCCAGCAAATCGCTCATGTCTGCTCTTTAGCGGTCGCGATTGACCCCATCAAGCATGATCGCGCCCCGGCCGGCTTGCGAAATCGCCCGATTTCTGCGCGATGGTCGGGAATCCCCGACTGTCACGACGGCGCGGCGTGATGTAACCCGGCATCACGGAGAAAATGCCGAACCTTCCGATGCGCAGGTGATCGCGAATCATGTATAAAGGGCTGGGAGCGGCCTTCGGACGGGCAAGGTGCTGTAATCAGGGGTTTCGGTGCCATGTGGCGCTTCATGTTGGTGACATTCGGGTTTCTCGGCTGGGCGTTCTTCGAGTTGAGCGGCGGGACGGATTACGCGCCGCGCGACGGCTCGCTTCAGGCGGTGCGGGCCGAAATCCGGGCGCAGACGGACAAGCGGGCGCGCCGCGTGGAAATCGCGCGTGACGCGGCCAGGACCGTCCGCATCCCGCCCACGGTCAGGGTCCAGGCCCAAACCGGTCAGGACGATGCACAGGTGGTGCTGGCCTCCACCACCCAACCCGATACGACACCCGACGCCAAACGCCGGCGCCTGACGCTGAGCAATCGGCCCGACAGCACCGGCCGCGGTGTCGCCAAACCCGCGCTGAACCGCAAAAAGCGCGAAACCCTGACCGGAAGCGGGGCGGCGACAGGTATTCCCTCGGACCTCAGCCCCGAGGAGCAGGCGGCAAGGGCCATCGCCATCGTCACCGGCCAGACCGGGGCGGGCGCCACCGAGCCCGACCGCGATCAAATCGAACCTGTTGCAGACCGCCCCGACGCCACGGCACGCGATATCCGCCTGGTGAGCGGGACCCGCGTGAACCTGCGCGCCGGACCGGGCACGCATTTCGGCGTCGTCGACAGCCTTGTCCGGGACACGAGGGTCGAGGTGCTGAACGATCCGGGGCTGGGCTGGGTCGAATTGCGGGTCAACGACAGCGGAATGACGGGCTGGATGGCCGAATGGCTGCTGGTGGCGACCGACTGAGACGCACAGGCCATTGCCCCGGTCCGGGTTTTCGCATAGCCCGTCAGCGCGCGACGGAGACCCGACATGACCGGCAAATCCATCCTGATCACCGGCTGTTCCAGCGGCATCGGTTACGACGCGGCCCATGGGCTGCGCGCGCGCGGCTGGCAGGTTTTCGCGGCCTGCCGCAAGCCCGAGGATTGCGCGCGGCTGCGCGACGAAGACTTTGCCGCGCCACTGATCGACCATACCGACGCGGCCAGCATCGAAAGCGGGCTGGCCGAGGTGCTGGCGGCCACCAATGGGCGGCTGGACGCGCTTTTCAACAACGGAGCCTTCGCCATGCCCGGCGCGGTCGAGGACCTGCCCACCGAGGGCTTGCGCAGCATTTTCGAGGCCAATTTCTTCGGCATTCACGAATTGACCCGCCGGGTGATCCCGGTGATGCGGGGGCAAGGGCATGGCCGCATCGTCAACTGTTCATCGGTGCTGGGGCTGGTTCCGATGCGCTGGCGCGGGGCCTATGTGGCGACGAAATTCGCACTCGAAGGACTCACCGATGTGCTGCGCATCGAGATGCGCGACACGCCCATTCACGTCATCACCATCGAACCCGGCCCGGTCACCTCGAAGATCCGCGAAAACTCGATCCCGCATTTCGAACGCTGGATCGACTGGGAAAACAGCGCGCGGGCGGAGCAATACCGGGACAGCGTGCTCAAGCGCCTCTACGAGGCGAGCGGCACCGACCGGTTCGAACTGCCCGCCTCGGCGGTGACCCGCAAACTCGCCCATGCGATCGAGGCCCGCCGCCCGCGCCCGCGCTATTATGTCACCACGCCCACCTACCTGATGGGCGCGGCGCGGCGCCTCCTGCCCACCCGCGCGCTCGACTGGCTGGTTTCCAAGGGCTGACCGGGTTACGGTTGGCCCGTCTTTTGATAAGCTTTCCGTGTTCACAGAACGGGCACACACAGCATGGCACAGCTTGATTTCTGGTATTCGATCGGCAGCACCTACTCCTATCTCACGATCATGCGCATCGACCTTGTGGCGCAGGATCACCGGATCGACGTGACATGGAAGCCTTTCGACGTGCGCACGATCATGATGGCATACGGCAACTCGCCCTTCATCGGAAAGCCGGTCAAGGCGGCCCATATGTGGCGCGACATCGAACGCCGCGCGCCGCGATACGGGCTGTCGCCCACCCTGCCCGCACCCTATCCGCTCGATGATCTGGCCCTGCCCAACGCCGTCGCCCTTCTCGGGATGGACGAGGGCTGGGGCGTGGACTTCACCCGTGCGGCCTATCGACGCTGGTTCGAGAACGGGCTCCTGCCCGACGCGGGCGCGGGTCTGCGCGAAAGCCTGCAAGAGGCCGGGCAGGATCCGGACGCCACCATCGAGCGGGCACAACGCCCCGAACAGGCGGCGCGCCTGGCCGAGCAGACCCGGCAAGCCCGCGATCTGGGCGTGTTCGGCAGCCCCAGCTTTGTCACACGGGGCGAGCTTTTCTGGGGCGACGACCGGCTGGAGGACGCGGTGCAATGGGCGCGCGATGGCCGGTTGTCGTAATGCCGCAGCGTGCCGGATCACCCCTTCGCTTTGCCGCTGCAATCCATTAGACAGGGCGCGACGCAACGCATAGGAGCCTCACATGGCCAACGATCCCCTGTTCTGGGTTGTCGCGCTCGCCTGTGTCGCGGTGCTGATCATCCTGATGATCGGCGTCGGCGGCTTTGCCAAGGGCGGCGATTTCAACCGCAAGCACGCCAACAAGGTGATGCGCTGGCGGATCGGGGCGCAGGCGGTGGCGATTGCGCTCATTCTTCTTTTTGTCTGGATACGCTCGGGAGGCTGAGGCGATGGTGGTTCTTTCGAAAATCTATACACGCACCGGCGATGGTGGCGATACCGCGCTTGGCGACGGCTCGCGCCGGGTCAAGCACGACCTGCGGGTCGCGGCCTATGGCACGGTGGACGAGCTGAATTCGACACTGGGCCTCGCGCGGTTGCATGCGGACGGCGAGACCGACGCGGCGCTGAGCCGGATCCAGAATGACCTCTTTGATCTGGGGGCCGACCTGTGCCGCCCCGACATGGACAAGGACGCCGAGGCCAAATACCCGCCGCTGCGCATGGCCGAGGCCCAGGTCACGCGGCTCGAATCCGAGATCGACAGGATGAACGGCGATCTTGAGCCGCTGCGCAGCTTCATCCTGCCCGGCGGCTCCGCGCTGGCGGCGCATCTGCATCTGTGCCGCACGGTGGCACGCCGGGCCGAACGCCGGGCCGTGGAACTGGCGGGAATCGAGAACGTGAACGCCGCGGCGGTGAAATATCTCAACCGGCTCAGCGACTGGTTCTTCGTCGCCGCCCGCACCGCCAATGACGGCGGTCGCGCCGACGTGCTCTGGGTGCCCGGCGCCAACCGCTGACCCTGCCGCTTCATCTTGCCCCAAATACTCATCTTGCCTTTCGGCCCGCGCCCCGGCCCGCCGCGCAAAGACGCGCGAGAGCGACGGGGCGGGTGGGTGGGCGGCGCTCTCGCGCGTCTGCGGACCCGCGCGTTTCCCCCGCGCGTCTCCCCTGCGGCAGCGCGCATCTTCATGGTCCCGAAAACCGCCGGGACCCCCCGAACGCGACGTCGAATGACGCTCAGGTGACGATTTTTCCCTGTCTCAAACTGCGCTGAGCCTGTAACAGAAACCGGAGAGTTGGAATCGCCGCGCGCCTCGGTCTGCGGGTGGTATCTGGGATGTGAAGGAGAGAACGCCAATGAAGGTGCTTGTGCCTGTCAAACGCGTGATCGACTACAACGTGAAGGTCCGCGTCAAGTCGGACGGATCGGGTGTCGATCTTGCCAATGTCAAAATGTCGATGAACCCCTTTGACGAAATCGCCGTCGAAGAGGCCATCCGCCTCAAGGAGGCCGGCAAGGCCGAAGAGGTCGTGGTCGTCTCGATCGGTGTGAAGCAGTCGCAGGAAACCCTGCGCACGGCGCTCGCCATGGGGGCCGACCGGGCCATCCTGGTCGTGGCCGCCGATGACGTGCACAAGGATATCGAGCCACTGGCCGTGGCCAAGATCCTGGCCAAGTTGGTGGAAGAGGAAGAGCCGGGCCTCGTGCTCGCCGGCAAACAGGCGATCGACAACGACATGAACGCCACGGGACAGATGCTCTCGGCGCTGCTCGGCTGGTCGCAGGCGACCTTCGCCTCCAAGCTCGATATCGACGGCGACAGCGCGCTCGTTACCCGCGAGGTCGATGGCGGCTTGCAGACCATCAAGGTCAACATGCCCGCGATCGTCACCGTCGACCTGCGCCTCAACGAGCCGCGCTATGCGTCGCTGCCCAACATCATGAAGGCCAAGAAAAAGCAGCTCGACGAGAAGACCGCCGAGGATTACGGCGTCGATGTCACGCCGCGGCTCGAAGTCGTGAAAACGAGCGAGCCCGAGGCCCGTCAGGCCGGTGAAATCGTGCCCGATGTCGATACGCTGGTGGCCAAACTCAAAGAGAAAGGGGTCGTGTGATGGCTGTTCTTTTGCTGGGTGAAGTGAATGACGGCGAGTTGGCGATGGACGCCACCGCCAAGGCCGTGACCGCCGCGCAGGCGCTCGGGGACGTGACCGTGCTCTGCGCGGGCGCCTCGGCCGCCGCCGCCGGCGAAGCCGCGGCCAAGATCGACGGCGTGTCCAAGGTGCTGGTCGCCGAGGATGCAAGCCTCGGCCACCGTCTGGCCGAGCCCACCGCCGCGCTGATCGTGTCGCTGGCCGGCGATTACGAACATATCGTCGCGCCGGCCACCACCGACGCCAAGAACGTGATGCCGCGCGTCGCCGCGCTGCTCGACGTGATGATCATTTCCGACGCCTCGGGCGTGGTCGATGCCGACACGTTCGAGCGCCCGATCTATGCCGGCAACGCGGTGCAGACCGTGAAATCGAGCGATGCGAAGAAGGTCATCACCTTCCGCACCTCGACATTCGACGCCGCCGGCGATGGCGGCTCGGCCACGGTCGAGACCATCGGTGCGGCCGACAATCCCGGCCTTTCGGAATGGGTCGAGGACAAGGTGGCCGAAAGCGACCGCCCCGAACTCACCAGTGCGGGCGTTGTCGTCTCGGGGGGCCGTGGTGTCGGGTCGGAGGACGATTTCAAGCTGATCGAGCAACTGGCCGACAAGCTGGGCGCCGCCGTCGGTGCCAGCCGCGCCGCGGTCGATTCGGGCTATGCGCCGAACGACTGGCAGGTGGGCCAGACCGGCAAGGTCGTTGCACCCGAGCTTTATATCGCGGTCGGCATCTCCGGCGCGATCCAGCACCTTGCGGGCATGAAGGATTCCAAGATCATCGTCGCGATCAACAAGGACGAAGAGGCGCCGATCTTTCAGGTCGCCGATTTCGGCCTCGTGGCGGATCTGTTCACCGCCGTGCCCGAACTGATCGAAAAACTCTGAATGCAGGCGGGGTGCGCCCCGCCCGACGCCACCAATCAAGGGGCCCGCCATCACCGGCGGGCCCCTTGTCATTTCATCGCACTCGTTTCATCACGATCATTTCATCAGGTCGGCCAACGCACGCGCCACCGCCTGCGCCGCCTCTTCATGCGCGGCCGGGCCCATCATGCCGCGCGCCGCCGGCTCGTCCATCCCGGCATAGACCATCCCGTCCGTGCCCCGCGCCAGTGCCGACGGGCTTGCGACCACCTCGACCACGCGGCTTGCCCGCGGGCGCAGCCGCTCGATCATCCAGCGTTCGATGGCGAACGGGTCCTGTTCCGCGCCGGTCGGGTCCACCTTGTCCTCGGGCGCATGGTCGGCGAACCACAACAGCACCACCTCCCGCTCCAGCCGGGTCAGCAGCAATTCCATCCGCGCCACCCAGGCCCGCTGAACCTCGTCCACGACCAGCCCGAACCGGTCCGGCGCGCGCGTGGCAAGCTGACCCAGCATGTGGCGGGTAAAGTGGAACTCGGTGAAATCGACCTCGCGAAAGATCGACCGCATCAGCTGCGACGCCCTGATGAAGCGATCGTTGCGGCGCGGATGCACCGCGTAGAACCGGTTGGTGAGGTTGTTCGCCCCCATCACCTGGACCACGCAGAGACGCGCGCGCGTCGCCGCCGCAAGCACCGAAGGCGCGTTGAGATAGACATCGAGCCCCGCCGCGTTCAGTCCAAAATTGACGCAAGCGAGCCCGGTTTCGGCCTCGGCAAGCGCCGGAAAGGGCCGGGCAATGAACTTGCCATAGGTCTCGGTCCCGCCGAGAAAGGCCATGTAATCGCCGCCAAGGTCGCGTTTCGGCCCGCGAAACACCAGTCGGCTGTCGCCATAGCTGCACGGTTGATAGTCGAGGGACCGCACCCCCAGATTCTCGAAGGTCATCATACCCACCATTTCTGTCTCACCCGGAGGCAGAATCGGCCATGGCGATTGCCATTTCCCTAACGCGCGAATTTGGCGCGAATTTTCCCGGTCCGCGCCCCACGCCCGCCCTTGCCCTGCCCGCCCGCGCAAGCCTATTGTCGGCGGGACCGAACAAGGGGGTGCAGGCGATGGACATTCACAAGGTGGGCGTGATCGGAGCGGGCCAGATGGGCAACGGGATCGCCCATGTGATGGCCCTTGCCGGCTATGACGTGGCCTTGAACGATATCGACCAGGATGCGCTCGACACCGCGATGGCACGGATCGAGAAGAACATGGCCCGCCAGGTCGGGCGCGACCAGATCACCGAAGAGGCGATGCAGACGGCATTGGCGCGGATCCGCACGACGCTCGATGTTGCCGAGCTGGGCGACAGCGATCTGGTGATCGAATCCGCGACCGAGAACGAAGCGGTCAAGCACAAGATCATCGAAGGGCTGATCCCGCATCTGCGCCCCGAAACCATCGTCACCTCGAACACCTCGTCGATCTCGATCACGCGGCTGGCCGCGCGCACCGACCGGCCCGAGAAATTCATGGGCTTTCACTTCATGAACCCGGTGCCGCTGATGAAGCTGGTCGAGCTGATCCGCGGCATCGCCACGGACGAAGAGACCTACAACACCTGCCTTGGCGTGGTCGAACGGCTCGACAAGACCGCAGCCTCGGCCGAGGATTTCCCCGCTTTCATCGTCAACCGCATCCTGATCCCGATGATCAACGAGGCCTGCTATACGCTTTACGAGGGGGTCGGCAACGTGCGCTCGATCGACCAGGCGATGAAGCTGGGGGCCAATCACCCGATGGGGCCGCTCGAACTGGCCGATTTCATCGGGCTCGACACCTGCCTTGCGATTATGAACGTGCTGCATGACGGTTTGGCCGACACGAAATACCGCCCCTGCCCGCTGATGACGAAATATGTCGAAGCCGGGTGGCTGGGCAAGAAGGCCGGCCGCGGCTTTTATGATTATCGCGGCGACACGCCAGTGCCCACGCGCTGAGCCCTCCCGGCCTTCCCCCAAAGGCGCCCGAGGCCGTTGGGGTGGGGTGGGCGGGAAACGCCCGAGGGCGCCTTTTGCGGCAATCTCAGCCGTCCAGCGACAGGGTATGCGCGCGCAACCAGGCCATGAAGCCGCGCGGATCGGTCTTGACCTCTTCGAGCTTCGCGCGAGGGACCGGATGGCCGACCACCGGCGCCTGTCCCTTGTTGCAGCTGTGCACGATCTCGTGCAGCAACAGCCCCTGCCGCAGCGTCGCCGATATCCGGTTGGCGATCTGGTAGAGCCGCGAATTCGACCCGGTAAAGTGCACCGGCACGACCTGCGCCCCCGACCGGCGGATCATCTGCGCGGTAAAGACATTCCATTCGCGTTCGACCACCGGACCGAACATCGAATCCGACGACGCGACAACACCGGACGGGAACAGCGTGACAAGCCCGCCCGCCCCGAGATGGTCCATGGCCCGGGTGCGCATCTCGACGAACTTGCGTTGCGCGTCATCCTCATAGGGAAACGGCACCGGGATCATGTAGGACGAGGCGACCTCGTCAATGCCGGTCAGCAGCGCGCGCGACAGGATCTTGTAATCGGAACGCACCCGCCCGATCAGCGCGGCAAGGATCATCCCATCGACAAGGCCGTGCGGATGGTTGGCCACCACCACCACCGGCCCCTGCTTCGGGATCCGCGCAAGCTGATCCTCGGGCGTGCCCAGCGAGATGCCCATCACGTCGAGCGCGGCGGGCCAGAACGCCTGACCCGCGGGCGCGCCGCGACGCTCGAATTCGCGCACCATGCGGATGATGCTGATCTTGCCGGTCAGCCATTCGATGCTGCGGATCGCGGTGGCGCGCAGGGCGCTGTCAAAGGAATTGGCATAGGTCAGCGACCGCCGGTCATGGCGCACCGCCGGATCGCCCGGATCGGACCCCATGCCCGCATCCAGCGGCCCCGGACCCCCGAGTTCGGCCCGGGTGGGTCCGGCCTGGGTGGGTCTGTCCTGGGTGTGATCTACCACTTGGGCAAAACCCCGTATCTTGCCTGGGCGCCACACGCGCGGCGCCGGTCAGTCTTCCTCGCCGAACCTGTCCGCCACCAGCGCCGCCAGCGCATCGGCCAGCGCGTCGGCGTCGGGTCCGCTCACCTGCACGTCAATAGTGCTTCCTTTCGGCGCTGCCAACATCAAAAGGCCCATGATGCTGTCGCCACTGGCGCTCACCCCGTCCTTGGTGATCTCGGCATGGGCGTCGAAGCCCTCGACCACCTCGACCAGCTTGGCCGAGGCGCGCGCATGCAACCCCTTTTCGTTGACGATCTTCAACTGGCGCAGGGTGGTCTCGCTCATCGGCTTTCGTCAAACCTCTTCACTGGCCGGATTCACTGGCCGGATTCACTGGCCAGACTCACTGGGCGGAAATGGTCTGGCTGTCAATGTATTTGCGCCCCGCATCCATGGCCAGCCGCACCGCTTCGGGCACGTTCAGGTGGCGGGATTTCGCAAGCTTGATCAGCATCGGAAGATTGGCCCCGTAAAGAATCCGGCGCTTGTCCTGCGCGCAGGCCATGAGTGACAGGTTCGAGGGCGATCCGCCAAACATGTCCACCACCACCACCACGCCGTCGCCCTGATCGACATCGTCGGCGGCCTTGCAGATCTCGGCCTGTTTCGCGCTACGGTCGCAATCGGCGGCGATCGAGACCGAGCGCACACCCTTCTGGACGCCGACCACATGTTCGACCGCAGCCAGATATTCCCGGGCCAGCCCCCCGTGTGCCACGATGACGATCCCGATCACGCTGTTGCCACCTCTTTCATATCCCCTCGGGTCCCGGTGCGGACTGCGATGGCGCGCTTGCATGGCGCTCCAGTTCGCGGTGTCTTATTGACACCGGCCAGCCCTGTTCTGCAAGGGTCTTGACCAGCTTTTCGGCCAGTGCCACCGATCTGTGTTGCCCGCCGGTGCAGCCGAACGCGACCGAGAGATGCGCCTTGCCCTCCTCGGCATAGGCCGGCAGCAGCATCGCCATCAACCCGGCCACGCGGTCGAAGAATTCGGCAAAGCGCGCATCCCCGGCAATGTGCTTGGCGACGCGCGCATCGCGCCCGTCAAGCGCGCGCAGGGCCGGCTCCCAATAGGGGTTTCTGAGAAAGCGGCAATCGAACACCATGTCGATGCCGCGCGGCAGCCCGCGCTTGTAGGAAAACGAATTCACCGATACCGCAAGCCGCCGGCCCGTCGGGTCCGGCGCGAACCAGAGTTCGACCTCGGCGCGCAACTCATGCGGGGTCATGTCCGAGGTGTCGATCAGGATATCGGCCCGCGCGCGCACCGGTCTCAGCAGGTCGAATTCACGCGCGATGCCCAGCCCCGGGCTTTCGGCCGGGGCCAGCGGGTGACGACGGCGGGTTTCC
>JAABTV010000019.1 GCA_011389685.1 Paracoccaceae bacterium | reverse complement strand
AAAACCGTCGCAACAGCACATCCTCACCGCAATCGAGATAGAGCACCTCGAGCCGTCGACCCGGGCCGTGGCCGATCGCGTCGATCATCTCGATCAGCCCATTGGCCGAGAACTCGCGATTCCGCGTGTCGATGCCCAGGGCCAGCGGCCGGTCATGTCCCGGCCCGTCCAGCAGCCGCGGCATCAGCGACAGGGGCAGATTGTCGATCGCCTCGTATCCCAGGTCCTCCAGCACCCGGATCGCCGTGGACCGCCCGGCCCCCGAAGGGCCGGTGACAAGAACGCGGCGCAGCGGGGTTTCGCCCCGCCCGGCCCCGGCGTCAGGATGGCTGACGGGCTCATCGGGGGCTGTGCGCGCGGCATCGGACATGGTTTCGGTCTCCGTATCTCGGGTCAGGGGCGGCAGCATCAATCGCCTCGCCCACCCACGAGATATTGTCGAATCGCGGCCGGGAAATGGCCCGTCCCGACATTGTGAAGCAAAGCCAGCTCAAGGCCCAGAACACTTGTGCGGCGATGCGGCGGAAGCCGTTCGGTCTCGGCCCGGTCGAGGTCGACGACCAGCGCCAGGGGCACCGGCCCCACCGCGTCGGCCCGCAGCAGCCCGACGAACCGCGCCTCGATGCGGCCCGCGATCGCGGGCGGGCAGGACGCGATCAGACGCGCGCCCGCGCGCTTTACGATCACCCGGTCATCGGCAACCAGCCCGGCCCCGAGCGCCATGAGTTGCAGCGCCAGCGCCGATTTGCCGGTCCCCGACGCCCCGCGGATGAGAACCCCGCGCCCGGCGAGGGCGATGCAACTGGCGTGCAGGATTTCGCCGGGTTCAGGGGCCCCGGCCATGGATCAAAGCGGCAGGCCGACGACGAACCGCGCGCCCAGCGGGTCCGAGGCGGCGTCGGCATCGGTGGGACGGATGTTCTCGGCCCAGATCACCCCGTCATGCGCCTCGACGATCTGTTTCGAGATCGCCAGGCCAAGGCCCGAATTGTTGCCGAACTGCCCCTCGGGGCGTTCGGAATAGAAGCGCTTGAACACCTTGGTCAGCGCCTGTTCGGGAATGCCGGGGCCGGTATCCTCGACCACCACCAGAACCCGGTTCTCGCGTTTGCGGGCCCAGACGCGGATCGCGTCGCCCTCTTCGCAAAACGAAATCCCGTTGGTGATGAGATTGACGAACACCTGCGCCAGCCGCGCCTCGAGCCCGTTGATGATGATCGGGCCCTGTGGCAGGTCGGTGATGAAGTCGATGCCCTTCTTCTTGGCGTCCTCGCCAAGGAACTGGCACAGGTTGCCCAGCATCTTGAGCAGATCAAAGCTTTCCTGTTCTTCCTTGACCAGCTCGCTGTCGAGCCGCGAGGCGTTGGAGATGTCGCTGACCAGGCGGTCGAGCCGGCGCACGTCATGTTCGATCACGTCGAGCAGCTTGTCGCGGTGCTCTTCCTTCTTGACCATGCGCAGGCTGCCCACGGCGCTGCGCAGGCTGGCCAGCGGGTTCTTGATCTCGTGGGCCACGTCGGCGGCGAATTGTTCGTTGCTGTCGATCCGGTCATAAAGCGCGGCCACCATGCCGCGCAACGCACCCGACAGGCGGCCGATCTCGTCGGGTCGGGCGGTCAGGTCGGGGATGCGGATCCGGCGCGGCCCGCGATTGCGGTTGTCGCGGTCGCGTCCGATCTCGGCGGCGGCGGCAAGGTCCGAAATCGGGTTGGCGATGGTAGAGGCCAGCACCAGGCTGAGCCCGATCGAGACCAGCGTGCCGACGATGAACATCTGGAGCACCCGCTCACGCTCGACCCGGACCAGCCGGTCGATCTCGCCCGAGGTGGCGGCCAGCGCCACCACCGCCACCGGTTTTCCATCCTGCCGGATCGGGGTGGCCACGGTAAACACCCGCCCCTCGCCCGCGCTGCCCGGGGCAACCTGCGGGCCGTTGCGCAGGGTCGGTGAAACCAGCCCGCGCGCCTGCTCCTCGACGGCGATCAGCACCCGCGCGGGCGCCTCGCCCCCGAACACCACCGAAAGCTGCTCCCACATCCAGCTCAGCCCGTCGGTCAGGACCGTGCGGCTGTCGCCTTGGGGGTCATCGAAGGCCGCGCCGATGCCACGCCCGCCGACCGTGCCGACCAGCGTTCCGGCCCTGTCGAACACAAAGGCCTGCACCCCGCGCCGCAGGTCGAGCCCGTCGAGAACCGCGCCCGCGTCAAGCCCGTCTGCGGCGGCAAGATCGACCGGCGCGCCGGTTCGGATCGCCGCCTCGAACACGTTCGAGATCAGCGTGGCTTCGGCCATCAGGCCGCGCGCGCGCTGCTGCGCCAGCCCGTCACGCGACGAGTTGAGATAGAGAATCCCCGCGACCAGCACATTGAGCGCGATCAGGTTGAAGGTAATGATCTTGCGTGCGAGCGGCGAGCCTCTGAGCAGGAACAGGTTGCGCTTTTCCCGGCTGACGCGCAATTCGTCGTCAACAGTGCTGTTCGGGGCGACAAAATCGTCCCCAAGAACAATATCACCATCGCGTTCCGGCGCCATGTCGCGCACATTCACCCCTCGGTCGGGCCAACCCGAAGCGGTTGTCGCCCGGTTCACTCATCGTCCCGTTTATTCTTCGTTGTAACGGTAGCCAATCCCGTAAAGCGTCTCGATCGCCGAGAATTCGGGATCGACGCTGCGCATCTTCTTGCGCAGGCGCTTGATATGGCTGTCGATGGTGCGATCGTCAACATAGACCTGATCGTCATAGGCCACATCCATCAGCTGATCGCGCGACTTGACGAAACCGGGGCGCTGCGCCAGCGCCTGCAACAACAGGAATTCGGTCACGGTCAGCGACACGTCCTGCCCCTTCCACGCGACGGCATGACGCAGCGGGTCCATCCGCAACTCGCCGCGTTCCATCACCTTGGTCTCTTCGGTGTCGCCCACGATATCGCCCGCTACCGCATCCTGACGGCGCAGAAGCGCGCGGATCCGCTCGACCAGGAGCCGTTGGGAAAACGGTTTCTTCACATAGTCATCCGCGCCCATGCGCAGGCCCAGGACCTCATCGATCTCGTCATCCTTGGAAGTCAGGAAGATCACCGGCATCTGGCTTTTCTGGCGGAGCCGCTGCAACAGGTCCATCCCGTCCATGCGCGGCATCTTGATGTCCAGCACCGCCATGTCGGGCATCTTGCGGTTGAAAGCGTCCAGCGCCTGCTGTCCGTCGTGATAGGTTTCGACCTCGAACCCTTCGGCCTCAAGGGTCATGGCCACGGATGTCAGGATATTCCTGTCATCGTCCACAAGGGCGATCTTCGACATGTCTGAAATCCTTCTGCTGCTCGTCTTGCCTGATTTTTTCCAGCACATTCGCTTTTTTGGCCTTTACAATCAATCCCAAACTGCGAATCGGGCCCGCCACTGTGCCCATTTTGAACCCCAAATGTCTTAACAATGGCTAATTTGTCTCACTTTCTGTGTCAGATCGGAAATTGATTGCGCTAACTTCGGCTTGGTTGCGCTAACTGCGCCAAACCGTCCTGTTCCTGAGCGGAAACGACATGCTAAGAGGCGCGGTATTGGCCGTGTCGTGGGCCTCGCCAGGCCGCCGGAACCCGCTCGCGACGGGGTTCGGGACGCCGACAGGACCCCGGCCACAACCGACAACCGGGGCGCGGGCATGGCGCGCAGACCGAAAGTGCAGGCACGTGAAGGAGCATTCGCAGATGACATTCGGACGGGTTAACCCCAATTTCCAGCTTGAGGATCAAGGCATTACCGGGCTGGGAGATGTCCATTACAACCTTCTGGAGCCGGCCCTGATCGAAGCGGCGCTGCGCAATGGCGAGGGCCATCTCGGCAATGGCGGCACCTTTCTCGTCTCGACCGGCAAATTCACCGGCCGCTCGCCGAAGGACAAGCACGTGGTCAAGACCGACAGCGTCGCCGACCAGATCTGGTGGGAAAACAACGCCGAGATGAGCCCCGAGGGGTTTGACGCGCTCCATGCCGACATGCTCGACCACATGAAGGGGCGCAGCTACTACGTGCAGGATCTCATCGGCGGCGCCGACCCGGCGCATGCGATCAACGTGCGCATGGTCACCGAACTGGCGTGGCACGGTCTTTTCATCCGCCACCTGCTGCGCCGGCCCGACCGTTCGGCGCTCGAAGGCTATATCGCCGATTTCACCGTCATCAACTGCCCCGGGTTCAAGGCCGACCCGGCGCGCCACGATTGCCGCAGCGACACCGTGATCGCGCTCAATTTCGACCGCAAGCTGATCCTGATCGGCGGCACCGAATACGCCGGCGAGAACAAGAAATCGGTGTTCACGCTGCTCAACTACCTGCTGCCCGAAAAGGGCGTGATGCCAATGCATTGCTCGGCCAACCACGCCACTGGCAACCCGGTCGACACCGCCGTCTTCTTCGGCCTGTCGGGCACCGGCAAGACCACGCTTTCGGCCGATCCGGCGCGCACGCTCATTGGCGATGACGAACATGGCTGGTCGGATCGCGGCACCTTCAATTTCGAGGGCGGCTGCTATGCCAAGACCATCGGCCTCGACGCCGAGGCCGAGCCGGAAATCTTTGCCACCACGACGAAATTCGGCACCGTGATCGAGAACATGGTCTATCACGACGAGACCCGCGAACTCGATTTCGAGGATGACACGCTCACCGCCAACATGCGCTGCGCCTATCCGCTCGACTATATCTCGAACGCCTCGGACACCGGGATGGGCGGGCACCCGAAAAACGTGATCATGCTGACCTGCGACGCCTTCGGCGTTCTGCCCCCGATCGCGCGGCTGACCCCGGCGCAGGCGATGTATCACTTCCTGTCGGGCTTTACCGCCAAGGTCGCCGGCACCGAGCGCGGCGTGACCGAGCCCGAACCCACTTTCTCGACCTGTTTCGGCGCCCCCTTCATGCCGCGCCGCCCCGAGGTCTATGGCAACCTCTTGCGCGACAAGATCGCCAAGCACGGCGCGACCTGCTGGCTGGTCAACACCGGCTGGACCGGTGGCGCCCATGGCACCGGCTCACGCATGCCGATCCACGCCACCCGCGCGCTGCTGACCGCCGCGCTTGACGGGTCGCTGAACGAGGCGACCTTCCGCAAGGACCCGAATTTCGGCTTTGACGTGCCGGTGACGGTGCCTGGCGTGGATGCCACCCTGCTCGACCCGCGCGCGACATGGGCCGACAAGGAGGGCTATGACGCCCAGGCCGCGAAGCTGGTCGGGATGTTTGCCGACAATTTCGCGCAATACGTGCCCTTCATCGACGACGACGTGAAGGCCGCCGCCATCGGATAAGCCCGCGTGCGGCGCCCGCAAGACACCTGGAACGCCCCGGTCCGCAACAGGCCGGGGCGGTTCGCTTCGGGCAGTCCGTGACCGGGACAGGCGCAGCGCGCGGCCGCCACCGGGGCAACCTCTGGCGGGCTGGATTCCTGCCCGGATATCATGCATTCTGCATGCATGCGCACACGGCCCGACATGCTGAGCAAGATCGACCTGCCTGGAGGGCCGGTGCAGGTGGACGAGCATGGATATCTCACCGATCCCGCTCTCTGGACGCGGGACTTTGCCGACTACAGCGCCCGGCAGGAGGGGATCACGCTCACCCCGCGCCACTACCAGGTGATCGACTACATCCGCGCCGCCGAAGCCGATCACGGTGTCATGCCGGATCAGCGCTTCGTGCTCAAATTCCTCGGCCATGGCGCCGGGTTGAGCAAATCGCAGGCCAAGGACGTGCTTTATGCCCTGTTTCCGCAGGGCTATGTCAAGCAGGCGTGCAAACTCGCCGGGATGCGCCAGCCGCGTGCCTGGTCAACGGGGTAGGACAGACGCAAGAGTAAGGCCCGGACCAGGGCCGGTTCGTGATTGCCTTTTCCGTGCAGCCCGCGCAATCTTGGGCGCGCGCGAAAGGAAGATCCCATGCCGGAACAGACCGTCCACCCCGCAACACCCCAACAGGTTCATGACTGGCTGGAGACGGGCGAGATCGTGCTCGTCGACGTGCGCGAACCATCGGAATACGAGGTCGAGCATATCGCCGGCGCGATGCTCCTGCCGCTGTCGTCCTTTGACCCCGATCTCTTTCCGACGCTGCCCGGCAAGAAGATCGTGCTTCATTGCGCGGTCGGCAAACGCTCCGAGGCGGCGGGCAGGATGCTGTTGAAAGAGGGCCATGACGCGATCATCCACATGACCGGCGGGATGGATGCGTGGAAGGCGGCCTGCCTTCCGACCGAAGTGCAGCTCAAGGCCCCGGGGGACGAGCAGCCGCCGGAAACGGTCTTTCTCTGCCCCGCCCCGGGCCATGTGCTGCGCGACGAATACCTTGACCCGATGGGCCTATCGGTGGGTGACCTGGCCCGCGCCACCGGCATGTTCGAGGGCCGGCTCAACGGGTTGCTGAACGGGAGCGAAAAGATGACCGTGGAAATGTCGATGCGGCTGGCGCGCTATTTCTCGACCGCCTCGGATTTCTGGATCCGGCTTCAGGTCGATCACGACATGGAGCGCGCCCGCCACGCCATCGGCGAGGAGATCCGCCGCTCGATCAAGCCGCGCACACAGGCGGGATAGGGGTTCTAAAGCATGTTGCGCCCAACGAAAGAGCAGCGCCCGACCCGGGGTGGGTGCGGAGCGCCCGCCCAAGGGGCGGGGCGGGCGCTGCCCGGGCTGCAAGCAGCCCGTGCGGGGTGAATTCGATTATAGCGTGTTGCGCTCATGTGGATTCATGTATTTGGACAACGGATCGAGGCAACGTTTGCAAAGCAGAACGCGTTCGATCCGTTGTCCGAATGCGATTGTGCGCAACACGCTTTAAGCGCAAAACGCCCTATCCCATCAGCCCGCGACGAATGAGGTTCAGACCGGCAAAGATCAGCACGATCAGCGTGGCGCGCTGAAACAGACGCTGGTCGATCCGGTCCTGCAGCCTGAACCCGATCCACATGCCCAGAAGCGCGGGCGGCAGCGTGGCCAGCGCGAAGGGCAGCGTTTCCCAGCGCAGCACACCCGAGCCGACATGCGCCGCGCTCAGCACCACCGAACCCAGCGCGTAAAGCACGCCCTGGATGCGCACCTGGTCGAGCTTGGGCGTGTCGAGCGCGGTCAGGAACAGCACCGTTGGCGGCCCCCATGTCCCCGAGAATCCGCCCATCGCCCCGGCCAATGCCCCGACACCCACCTGTGCGATCGGCTCGTGTTCGGGCGCGATGCGCGGGCGCCAGCCCCAAAGCTGCAACAGCGTGAACAGCGTCACCGGCACCCCGATCAGGATGAACATCGCCTGCGACGGAATGACCCGCACCATCTGCGCGCTGATCACCAGCATCACCCCGCCCACGATAATGAACAGCCGGAACGCCTTGAGCGAGGCCAGCGCCGCGCGCACCCCCTGCCGGAACCCCTGCCAGAGATTGCCCACCAGCGTCGGGATCAACAGCCCCGCCAGCGCCAGTTCCGGCGCAACCACGCTGCCCATGCCGGAAATCATGATCAACGGCATGGCAAACCCCACCATCCCCTTGATCGTCCCGGCAAAGAGCGTGATGCCCAGGCAGGCGAAAAGTGCCGTGGGCGAAAGCAGGGTGAAAAGCATGTCCATGCCCTGTCTTACCCGGCACGCGCAGGCACCGCATCTGCAAAATCACATGCGCAAGAAATGAACAGAACGCGCCGTCAAAAAGGCAGCTATATTGCGCTGCACCTGCGAAATGACTACATAGCGCGGGTGACAGGAAAGGGATTTGAACCATGCCGAAAGATTCGCCAAACGCCATGAGTGATACCGTCATCCTCCCCGATCTTCTCGACCTGACCGGCGCCGCCGTCGCCCCGGCAGAGGCGGTGCTCGACAAGGCCACCGAGGCCCTGCGCGAGATGGTCAGCGACGCGGGCCGTGTGTCGGCCACGCTGATCGAGGCGCATCAGGGCGCGGCGCATGGGCTGGCCTGGCTGGCGACTTACGTCGAATCCCTGCGCCAGATGCAGAAATGGGCCGAACGGGTGAACGAAGCGGGCAGGTTCGGCGAGGTCGAACAGCTCATTCACCAGATCGCCTTTGGCGAATATCTCTGGCAGATCGCGGGCGGCCTCCAGATGAACCAGACCGAGATCGTCCGGCTTCAGGATATCGGCCTCGTCCGCGCCGACATCGACGCGCTGATGAGTGATGCTGTCACGACGCTGTGCGATCGTGGCAACAGCCAGGCCGCGCGGCTACGGCTGGTGGAGCTGATGCAGGAACGCGCCGCCGAGATCACCGTGGGCACCACCGGGCTCGATGACGAGCTCGAGATGATCCGCGCGCAATTCCGCCGCTACGCGCTGGAAAAGGTCGAACCCGTCGCCCATGACTGGCACCTCAAGGACGAGCTGATCCCGATGGAGGTGATCGAGGAACTGGCCGAGATGGGCGTGTTCGGCCTCACCATCCCCGAGGAATTCGGCGGGCTGGGCCTTTCCAAGGCGTCGATGGTCGTGGTCTCGGAGGAGCTTTCGCGCGGCTATATCGGTGTAGGATCGCTTGGCACACGCAGCGAGATCGCCGCCGAACTGATCCTCGCGGGCGGCACCGATGCGCAAAAGGAGCACTGGCTGCCGAAAATCGCCAGCGCCGAGATCCTGCCCACGGCGGTCTTTACCGAACCCAATACCGGCTCGGACCTCGGCAGCCTGCGCACCCGCGCCATCAAGGACGAGACCGGCGATTACCGCGTGACCGGCAACAAGACCTGGATCACCCATGCCGCGCGCACCCATGTGATGACCCTGCTCGCGCGCACCGACCCCGAGACGAGCGACCATCGCGGATTGTCGATGTTCCTCGCCGAGAAGACCCCGGGCACCGATGAGACCCCGTTCCCGACCCCGGGCATGACCGGCGGCGAAATCGAGGTGCTGGGCTATCGCGGCATGAAGGAATACGAACTGGGGTTCGACAATTTCCACGTCAAGGGCGAAAACCTTCTGGGCGGGGTTGAGGGCCAAGGCTTCAAGCAGCTGATGAAGACCTTCGAGGCCGCCCGCATCCAGACCGCCGCGCGCGCCGTCGGCGTGGCGCAGGCCGCGCTCGACCAGGGGATGCAATACGCGCAGGACCGCAAGCAATTCGGCAAATCGCTGATCGAGTTTCCCCGCGTCGCCTCGAAACTCGCCATGATGGCGGTCGAGATCATGGTGGCACGGCAACTCACCTATTTCAGCGCCTGGGAGAAGGACAACGACCGCCGCTGCGACCTCGAGGCCGGGATGGCCAAGCTTCTGGGCGCACGGGTGGCCTGGGCGGCGGCGGACAACGCGCTGCAGATCCATGGCGGCAACGGTTTCGCGCTGGAATACAAGATTTCCCGCATCCTGTGCGACGCGCGCATCCTCAACATTTTCGAGGGCGCCGCGGAAATCCAGGCCCAGGTGATCGCGCGCCGCCTGCTGGGATAGGCGCGCGGCGGCTTTGACAGAGAGGTCCGGAAGGGGGCTTTGCCCCCTCTGGCTTCGCCATTCACCCCCAAGGTATTTTCCGGTCAGATGAAGACGCAGGCACGGTTCAGCCTGCCGCTCCGATGCCCTTGCCCAACGCTTCGGGGATGGGCAGCGCCGCATGCGCCTCGGCCAGTTTCACCAGCGCCGCCTCGACATGCGGGGCGGGCGGCTCGGAGCGGCGGGTTTCAAGGTTCACGTGCAGCAGGAAATGCTCGCCGGTGGCCAAAAGCCGCTCGCCCGCGCGCATTTCGTGGAACAGGTGCATCTTCTTGCCCTTGCCTGCGATCACCTGCGTTCGGATCTCGATCACCTCGCCGGCCCGCGCCTCGTCGAGATGGCGGATATGGGTCTCGGTCGTGAAATAGCTGCCCCCCTCGGCGATATAGTCCGCATCACAGCCGATCATCCACATCACCCGGTCTGTCGCATCCGCAAAGGCTTCGAGATAGCGGCTTTCGGTCATGTGGCCGTTGTAATCGAGCCATTCGAGCGGCACCGCCCGGCGCGCGCTCAGCACCGGTTGCGACAGGTCGCTCAACGCGTCCACATGCCGCACCAGCCCCGAGGCCGGTTCGATCCTGTCGTCATGGGCCTTCTGCAAGGCCCCCGCACCCCAGTTCTCGCGCGAAAGCGCGCGCATGATGCCCACGAGGTTGGCATCGCGGATGCGTTCCAGTTCGCGGATCGAATGCGCCCCGGATTGCACGTCGGACTGATCGGCGATGGCGTCGATCAGCTCATCGGTCAGTTCCGGCACATCCATGAGCCTTGTCCAGGGCCATTTGAGGCAGGGGCCGAACTGGGCGATGAAATGGCGCATCCCCGCCTCGCCGCCCGCAACACGGTAGGTCTCGAACAACCCCATCTGCGCCCAGCGCAGGCCAAAGCCGTATCGGATCGCGTTGTCGATCTCCTCGGTCGTGGCGATCCCGTCGCGCACCAGCCACAACGCCTCGCGCCAGACCGCTTCGAGAAAGCGATCAGCGACATGGGCGTCGATCTCGCGGCGCAGGTGCAACGGATACATGCCCAGGCCGGTCAGGATATCGCGGGCCCGCTCCACCCTCGCGGCCTCGTTGGCATCGGTCGTCACCAGTTCGACCAGCGGCAAAAGGTAGACCGGGTTGAACGGATGCGCCACCATCACCTGGCCCGGCCGCGCCAGCCCGGCCTGCAATTCGCTGGGCTTGTAGCCCGAGGTGGACGAGCCGATCACAGCTTCGCCGGGTACATGCGCCATCAACTCGGCATAGACCTTCTGTTTGAGGTCGAGCCGCTCGGGCACGCTCTCCTGCACCCAGTCCGCGCCCGCAACCGCCTCGGCAATGGTCGCGTGGAACGTCACCGCGCCCTCTGCCGGCAGCGCCACGTTGCCCAGCCCGGGCAGGGACAGGCGCGCATTCTCCATCACCTCGCCGATCTTGCGTTTCGCCTGCGGGTCCGGGTCGAACACCCGCACCTGCCAGCCATTCAACGCGAACCGCGCGGCCCATCCGCCGCCGATCACACCCCCGCCCAAGATTGCCGCAATCCCGCTCATTCTTTCACCTTCCTTGACCCCGGCACCCGACACGCCCGGCAATGCCCTAGTCCTTCATCTTGCCCAAAATACTCCGGGGGTGCTGCAAAATGCCCCGGCATTTTGCAGCTTGGGGGCAGCGCCCCCTTCCCCGCCCGCGTCTCAGCCCGCCGGGGCGCGCTTGACCAGCCCCAGCTTGTCGCGCACCTCTTGCGGCCCGATCACCCGCGCGCCCATCCGCTCGACGATACCCGCCGCGCGCTCGACCAGTTGCGCGTTGGTGGCCAGCACGCCCTTTTCCAGCCACAGGTTATCCTCCAGCCCGACGCGCACATGCCCCCCGGCCAGAACGCTCGCCGCGACATAGCCCATCTGGTTGCGCCCCAGCGCGAAGGCCGAGAAATGCCAGTCCTCGGGCACGTTGTTGACCATCGCCATGAAGGTGTTGAGGTCATCGGGCGCCCCCCACGGCACCCCCATGCAAAGCTGCACCAGCGCGGGCGCATCAAGCACCCCATCCTTGACCAGTTGCCTGGCATACCACAGATGCCCGGTGTCGAACGCCTCGATCTCGGGCTTGACGCCCAGCGCCGTCATCATCCGGCCCATCGCCTGGAGCATGCCCGGCGTGTTGGTCATCACGTAATCCGCCTCGGCGAAATTCATCGTGCCGCAATCGAGCGTGCAGATCTCGGGCAGGCATTGCTTGATATGCTCGACCCGCTCGGCCGCGCCGATCAGGTCGGTGCCCGCCTCGTCGAGCGGCAGGGGCCGCTCGGGGCTGCCGAAGGTGATGTCGCCGCCCATCCCGGCGGTCAGGTTCAGCACCACATCGACCTCGGCCTCGCGGATGCGCTCCGTCACCTCGCGGTAATAGTCGAGACGACGCGACGGCGCGCCGGTCTCGGGATCGCGGACGTGGCAATGCACCACTGCGGCGCCCGCACGCGCGGCGTCGATGGCGCTTTCGGCGATCTCGCGCGGGCTGCGCGGCACATGCGGGCTGCGGTCCTGCGTGCCGCCCGATCCGGTGACGGCACAGGTGATGAAAACCTCGCGGCTCATGGTCAATGGCATGGACGACTCCTTTGCTTTTCGCCGACAGTATCACCCGATTGGCGGGCGGGACATATCCCGTCACAGGAAAAAGCAATCCCGGTGAAAGAGGCAATGCCCCGTTGGGTGCCCCGTCGCGTAAATGGCCCACTCGGCACATTTCGACCCCCTCGCCGTGTCCTTTGCATCCCACAATGCGATTGTCATCTTGTGCCTGTCAGGACAAAAACGACTTCGAAACGCAGGTTTCCCGGGAAAGGAATGAAGATGACAAAGGAAAACTCCGCTTTCGTGGCGATGTTCACGGCCGTCATTCTTTATTCCCTTTTTCCGCTGTTCAACGCCTTTTCGGTGGGCGCGGTCAGCCCGCTTGTCTATGTGTTCAAGGCCTGCGTTGTCGCGGTTGTCATCGACGCCGGCCTGATCGCGATCTACCGGCTTCGCCACAACAGCACGGAGAAGATGAGCTTCTCGAAAGTGCGCCCCACCTTTCTGGCCAGCGCCGCACTCCTGGCCACCATTGCCTATTGCATTCTGGTCTATGCATTCTCCATCGGATCGAATGCCGGCGTGACGATGCTTTACGAGCTTTGGCCGCTGGTCGTCTTTTTCGTCCTGCCCGTCGTTTTTCGCGGCAGGTTCCTGCGCCTGACCCTGGCGGAAACCGTCGCCGGCCTGATTGCCATTGTCGGGCTGGGGCTCATCGTCTTTTCCGGCCATTCCAATGGTCAGGGCGCCGGGTTCGGCACCAGGCTTTCGGGCGACATGCTCGGGCTTCTGGCCGGCGTCACGATGGCCGTCGCCGTTCTGCTCAAGTCCAAGAGTATCGTCCGTTCCGACATCGGCGACCTCAGCTTCGCGGATTTCGCGATCATCGACCTGGTCAACCGGGCCATGGCCGCGGGCTATGCCCTTCTTGGCATCATCATATTCACGCCAACGCGTCTCGACGAGATCCTGCAATGGGATTCCTCGTTCGGTTTCGGCATCATCGAGGGGCTTGGCGGTCTGCTTTACTGGGTCGCGGTTGCGCAGTCGAAACGCAGCAGCATTCAGCTCCTCTTGTATCTTGCGCCGGTCTTTGCCTTCGTCTGGCTCTATCTGGTCGGCATGGCCGAACTTGCGGTCGGCATCATATTCGGCTCGATCCTGATCTTCTCATCGAACATCGTTGCGCATTTCCGCGGCGAGCAGACCGTGGCGTTCTTCCTTGCGGTCGTCGCCTGCATCGGTTTCGGGGCCTTGTCCTATCTCACGGTGGCGAACGCGCCGGGCGATGGCTACGGCCTGGTGTCTGTATCCATTACGCTCTATGCGATCCTGATCGGTTTCCTGCTCAGTCGCCTTGCCGACCGCAACCTGCTTCAACGCCAGGCCTGCAAGGACGCACTGGATGTCCTGCCGGAAAGCTATCCTGTGCCACTGAAAATCCGCATCGTCGAATTTCTTCGGGATTCATTCCGCAAGAATTCACGGGCGACCGTGAACGCATACGAGGCGATCATCGCGAATGTCGAGATCGGCGAGGACATGCGACGCAGGCTTGCGTCAGTCGCGCTCCTCCGCGTCAACCCGGTCAGCGCGGGAGAGATGCTGGCCACGATCTTTGTCGGGGCGCTGGTCATCACGTCGGGTTTCGCCAGCAGGCCGAACAGCTTTTTCGGCGATGTCTTTGCCTATGTGCTTGCGGTTGTCGTGGTCTATCTCACCACGACCATCATCGAGCAAAAGGACATCCGGCTCGGAGAGGGGCGGATCATGAGGATTTCGCTGGAAATTCAGGATGAACAGGATGATCCCGCCTTTGATTTCGTCGTGGCCGGAATGTCTTTGGTGATCGGTATCGTGGTGCTGGTCTCCATCGCGATTGCCATGAAACATGACCTGATTCTGCCGGTCTGAGCGTAAGGAACGAAGGCTGCGGTCCGGGTCCGCCGTCGTCTCGACCGCCCGGCGGGTCGGGTCATGCCCCATTGAGAACATATAGCGAACATATTATTCTCCCCGAGATGACTCGCCTTGACCCGCTCACCCCTACGCTGCTCGCCCGCGATCCGCTGCGGCACCGCCCGTCGCTCCTGCTCGGCCCCGACATGCCGCTGGCGCTGGCGCGGGTGCATGAATGCGGCGGATCGGCCCGGCATACATTCGCCATCTGGGTCGCCATGCGCACCCGGGGGCCGGTGATGTGGATCACGCAACGGCACAGCCCCAACCGGCTCAACCCCGACGGCATGGCCCCGTTCGTTCAGCCGGGGCGGTTCCTTTTCGTCACCCCCGACCGCGCACCGGACCTGCTGTGGTGCATGGAAGAGGCGCTGCGCTCGGGCGCGGTGCCGCTGGTCGTGGGGGACCTGCCCGAGCCGCCCCCGCTCACCCCGGTCCGGCGGCTGCACCTGGCCGCCGAAACCGGCACGCGCGAAGGGGTGCTACACCCGCTGGGCCTGATCCTGACGCCCGGCGCAGGCGGCGCGCCCGGGGTCGAAACCCGCTGGCAATTCCACCCGGCCCATGCCCCGGACAGGGAGGAATGGCACCTGACCCGGCTGCGCGCCCGCAGCGCCCCGGTCCGGTCATGGGCGGTTGCCCTGAGCGATGGACTCTTCACCCCCCGGCCCGGATGATGGCCCGGCTGATCCCCCCGCAGATCCCCCGCGCGTCGCAAGGTCATATCGCAAAATCGCCGCGACCCGGTAGACGGCACCGCGAACAGCCCCTACCCTTCGCGCGATCCCCCCGGGGCCGCGCGACAGGAAGGACCAGACAGATGCTCGATTCACCCACCGAGAAACGCATGGATTTCACCCTCTCCGACCGGCTCACCGCCGAAGAGGGATGGGTCTACATGACCGGCATGCAGGCGCTGGTGCGGCTGCCCATCCAGCAAGCCAGGCGCGACGCGGCGGCGGGCATGAACACCGGCGGCTATATCTCGGGCTATCGCGGCTCGCCCATCGGGCGCTATGACATGGACCTCTGGCAGGCCGCGCCGCAACTCAAACAGCACAACATCGTGTTCCAGGCCGGCGTGAACGAGGACATCGCCGCCACCGCCACATGGGGCAGCCAGATGGTCGGCCTCTTTCCCGGCGCACGGGTCGAGGGCGTGTTCTCGATCTGGTATGGCAAGGCCCCGGGCATGGACCGCTCGATGGACCCGATCCGCCACGCCAATTTCGCGGGCACCAACGAAAAGGGCGGCTCGCTCCTGCTGGTGGGCGACGATCACGGCGCCAAATCCTCGACCGTGGCCTGCTACTCCGACTTCAACTTCGTCTCGGCGGGCATTCCGCTCCTTGCGCCGGCCAACGCGCAGGAAGTGCTTGATTACGGGCTGCACGGCATCGCGCTCTCGCGTTTCGCGGGCTGCCTTGCGGGCATGAAGCTGGTGACCGACGTGATCGAGGGCGGCGGCTCGGTGCATGTCTCGCCCACATCGCCCGAGATCACCCTGCCCGCGCGCGGCAAGCGTTTCGGCATCTCCGCCTTCACGCCGGTGATGGAACAGGAACGCGCGCTTTACGACGCCCGCATCGGCCAGGCGCTGGACTATATCCGCGCCAACGGGCTCAACCGCGTCTCGGGGGCCGAAAAGGCCCGCATCGGCGTCGTCGCGGCGGGCAAGGCCTGGCAGGATCTGAGCCAGGCCCTGGGCGAAATGGGCTATGACGGGCAAACCCTCGCCAACATGGGCCTGCGCCTCTTGAAGGTCGGCGTGGTCTGGCCGCTTGAACAGGAGATCGTCAAGGACTTCGCCCGCGGCCTCGAAACCATCGTGGTGGTCGAGGAAAAGCGCCCCCTGCTCGAAGACCAGATCCGCAGCGCGCTTTACGGGGCCGAGAACGCCCCGCGCATCATCGGCAAGAGCTTCAACAGCCATATCTATGCCGCCGATCCGGGCGACATCGCCTTTCCCAATTACGGCGAGATCGACCCGACCCATATTCGCGGCGTTCTGACCCGCACCATCAAGGAAATCGACCCCGCCGCCCCGATCGCAACCCCGAACCAGCCCACCGATGCGCCGGTGCTGGGCGGCGGCGCGATCCGCATGCCCTCGTTCTGCGCCGGCTGTCCGCATGGTCGCTCGACCCAACTGCCCGATGGCAGCCGCGCGCTGGCCGGCATCGGCTGTCACACCATGGCGGTGATGCGCGATCCGATGAAGACCAACTCGATCACCCAGATGGGCGGCGAGGGCGCGGCCTGGCTGGGGCAGTTTCCCTTCACCGGCGAAAACCACGTCTTCGCCAACATGGGCGACGGCACGTATTTCCACTCGGGCTACATGGCGATCCGCGCCGCCGTGGCCTCTAACGCCAACATCACCTACAAGATCCTGCATAACGGCTTCGTGTCGATGACCGGCGGCCAACCCGTCGATGGCGAGATCGACCCGCTGTCGATGATCGCCCAGCTCAAGGCCGAAGGCGTCGGCGCCATTGCCCTCGTGGCCGACGAGCCCGAACATTACGACGGCAAGCCGCTGCCCGAGGGCGTCACGCTCCACCACCGGACCGAGCTTGACCTCGTGCAACGCGAGATGCGCGAACGCCGCGGCGTCACCGCGATCATCTATGATCAGCCCTGCGCCACCGAACGCCGCCGGTTGCGCAAGCGTGGCAAATGGGAAGACCCCGACAAGCGGGTGTTCATCAATTCGGATGTCTGCGAAGGCTGCGGCGACTGCTCGACCGTGTCGGGCTGCATGGCGATCGAACCGCTCGAAACCGAGATGGGGCGCAAGCGCAAGATCAACCAATCCTCCTGCAACAAGGATTTCTCCTGCGTCGAGGGGTTCTGCCCCAGCTTCGTCACCGTCGCGGGCGTGAAGCCGCGCAAACCCGACATGGCCGACGTGGTGATCGACGCCAGCCACCTGCCCGAACCGCCCGCGCGCGCGGTCGAAACCTCATGGGCGGTGCTGGTCTCGGGCATCGGCGGCGCGGGTGTCGTGACCGTGGGGCAGACGCTGGCCGTCGCCGCGCATGTCGATGGCTGGTTCTCGTCCAATCTCGACATCACCGGGCTGGCGCAGAAATACGGCGCCGTCCATTCGCATATCAAGATGGCCCGCACCCCGGGCGACATGACCGCCACCCGCATCGCCACCGGCGAAGCGGATGCGCTGATCGGCTGTGACCTCGTGGTCGCGGCGGGTGACGAGGCGATGTCCAGGCTCGACCTCAACAGCGCCACCGCCGTCACCGACACCACAGTGGTGCCGACCTCGGATTTCGCCAAGAACCCCGACTGGAAACTCAATGGCGACGAACAGCTCGCGCGACTCACCCGGCTTCTGGGCGACCGGGCGCGCGGGCTCGACGCACAGGGGCTGGCGGCGAAACTGCTGGGCGATGCGGTCTATGCCAACATGCTTCTGGTCGGCGCCGCGTGGCAGCAGGGCGGCCTGCCACTCTCGCACGCCGCGCTGATGCGCGCGATCGAACTCAACGGCGTGAAACCCGCCGAGAACCGCCGCGCCTTCGACTTGGGGCGCCTCGCGATGGCGGAACCGGGCACCGTGGCCGCGATGCTGCGCAAGGGCGAGACGCCGGTCGATCTCTCGGCCCACCGGCCCAAAATGCTCGACGAGGTGATCGCCCATCGCAGCGCCGAGTTGACCGACTATGCCAATGCGGCGCTGGCGCGGCGCTATACCGACATGGTGGAGCGGGTGCGCAAGGCCGCGCAAACCGCCGGGATGGACGACGCCCCGGCCATGGCCGTGGCGCGCTATTACTACAAGATGCTCGCGGTCAAGGACGAGTGGGAGGTGGCGCGGCTCTACACGAGGCCCGATTTCACCAAGTCCCTGCGCGAGAGCTTCGAGGGCGAGCCGGAGCTGACCTTCTATTTCGGCGCCTGGCCCTTTGGCGGCGTGGACGAGACCACTGGCCAGACGGTCAAGGGCGCGCTTTCGGGCAAATGGGCGCTGCGCGCCTTCGCGATCATGAACCGCCTGCGCGGGCTGCGCGGCACGCTTTTCGATCCGTTCCGCAACTCGGACGAGAACCACCTCGCCACGCGGCTGCTGAAGGATTACGAGGCCGATATCGACTTCGCCCTCGCCAACATGACGGCAGAGAAAGCGGAACCGATCACGGCGCTTCTGTCGCTGCCTGAACATATCCGCGGCTATGGCCATGTGCGCGAACGCCACGCGAGCGATGTGGCGAAGAAACGCAACACGCTGCGCGGCAAGATCGCCGGCAAGACCGCGCAGGCGGCCTGACGCGCCGGGTTGCTATCCCGCCCGGGTCATTTGCGGCCCGGGCGGTTCCGCGCTTATCCGCGCTTGATCGCGATCTTTCTGGCCTCGCTCATTTGCGGCGATTTCTTCGGCACGCTGATGCTCAGCACCCCGTCCTTGAGATTGGCCTCGATCTTGTCGCCATCGGCATCCTCGGGCAGGCGGAACGACCGCGAAAACGCGCCGTATTGGCGTTCCGAGAAGAACCAGGTGTCACCCTCTTCCTCGCGCGTCGCGCTTTTCTCGCCCTTGACGCTCACCACGCCGGAATTGACCGATATGTCGATATTCTTTTCCTCGACGCCGGGCAGCTCCATGGTGATGCAATAGGCGCTCTCGCTGGCGCTTGCATCCGAGGCGGGCGCCAGCCAGTCGGCCACCTTGGCCCCGAAATTGCGAAGCGGTTCGTAAACCGAGGGCCAAAGGCCCGCCGTGTGGGATTTCTCGACCATTGTAGGCACTCCTTTGCAAGTTTACACACGAGGGTCATTTAGGGCGAGTCGGACCCGGTCTGCATTGACCTGTGACAAGTTTCGCCCTCGGCCCGACGCGGAAAGGATTGCATATGCGCGCATTGTTGCAACGGGTGTCCGAGGCGTCGGTCCGAATCGAGGGCGCGGTGGTCGGGCAGATCGGTCCGGGCCTTCTGATCCTCGTCTGCGCCATGCAGGACGACACCGACGCCGAGGCCGACCGGCTTGCCGCCAAGGTCGCCAGGCTGCGCATTTTCCGGGACGACGCCGGGCGGATGAACCGCTCGCTGCGCGATGTCTCGGGCGCGGCGCTGGTGGTGTCGCAGTTCACGCTGGCCGCCGACACCGCCCGCGGCAACCGCCCCGGCTTTTCGCGGGCCGCGCCCCCGGAGGAGGGCGAACGGCTCTACCTGAATTTCACCGAGGCGCTGCGCGCGCAGGGCGTGCCCTGTGAAACCGGGCAGTTCGCCGCGGATATGCAGGTCGGCCTCGTCAATGACGGGCCGGTGACGATCTCCATCGACACGCGCGAGCCCTGAAGAGGGATTGCGCCGCGCGATGCGCGTCGCGGCGGGGCCTCGCTTCGCTCGGCCGGGCAGCCCCGATCGCGACATGCCTTTGGTCCCATGGCCTGGACCGGCCGTCGGGTCGTGCCAATGCGTGTTCTCGACCGGCAAAGAGCGGCAGGCGATGGCATGATCCGGGCCCGGCGGTCGATGGCGCAAGGGCCGGTTGCGACATGCGACGGTCGCGGGCTTGCTTGCCATCCGGGCCGGGGATGTCATGGTGCGGGACATGCGTCTTCTGATTTCCTTTGCCGCGCTCTTTCTCTCGGTGTTGCTGTTGCAGCTTTCGACCGGTGGCGTCGGGCCGCTCGATGCGCTGTCGGGGCTGGTGCTGGGGTTTTCGCGGGCCGAGATCGGCCTGTTGGGCTCGGCCCATTTCCTCGGCTTTTTCTTCGGCTGCTGGTGGGCGCCACGGCTGATGGGGTCGGTGGGGCATTCGCGCGCCTTCGCCGCATTCACCGCAAGCGGCGCGATCGGGCTTCTGGCGCATTACCTGTGGATCGACCCTTATGCCTGGGCGCTGTTTCGCGTCGCCTCGGGGTTCTGCGTGGCCGGTGCCTATACGGTGGTCGAGGCGTGGTTGCAGGCCAAGGTCACGAACCAGACGCGGGGGCGCACGATGGGGGTCTACCGGGTGGTGGACATGACCGGGTCACTGGCCGCGCAGATGGTGATCTCGGTGCTGGAGCCGGCCTCTTACGTGTCCTACAACCTGCTGGCGCTGCTCTGTTGCGCGGCGCTCCTGCCGCTCACGCTCAGCCGCACGACCCAGCCCGAAACGCCCACCGCGCCCCGGCTGCACCCGATGCTCGCGATCGGCCTGTCACCGCTGGCGGTGGCGGGCGTGGTGGTGGCGGCGCTGTCCTCGGCGTCGTTTCGCATGGTCGGGCCGGTCTATGGCCAGGAGGTGGGGCTGGCCACCTCGCAGATCGCTTGGTTCCTGGCCGCCTTCGTGCTGGGCGGGGCGCTGGCGCAATATCCGGTGGGCTGGCTTGCCGACCGGTTCGACCGGCGCTGGGTGTTGATCGGCATGTCGCTGGCCGCAGTCGGCAGTTGCATCGCCACGGCGCTGATGACCGGGTTGTCGACGACCGGGATCATGCTCAATGCCGGCATCTTCGGGCTGACCACCTTTCCGATCTACTCGATCTCGGCCGCCCACGCCCATGATTTCGCTCGCAGCGATCAGCGGGTCGAACTTTCAGCGGCGCTCATGTTCTGGTTCGCAGTCGGAGCGATCGCGGCGCCCTACCTGGCCTCCTACCTCATGGAATGGTTCGGCCCGCCCGCGCTTTTCGCGATGATCGCGGTCGGGCATGTCGTGCTGGTGATCTTCGGCTTGACCCGGATGCGCGCCCGCGCGACACCGAAAGAGCGCACCGCCTATGTCTGGTCGCCGCGCACCTCGTTCCTGATCGGGCGGCTTCTGGGCAAATCGCGCGAGCGCTAGATACCCCTGCCCTGCGGCACAGCCAATTTTCCTCCAAGGAAAATTGACCGAAATCCGCCACGGATTTCGACGCCCTTCTGGCGGCTGGAACTCACCTCTGCGATGGTCTACACGGGGCTCCAGCGCAGACATCGGAGCGACCATGGCACGCCATCTCATCACCTCGGCGATTCCCTATATCAACGGGATCAAGCACCTTGGAAACCTGGTGGGAAGCCAGCTTCCCGCCGATCTTTTCGCGCGCTACCAGCGGGCGCGCGGGCATGAGGTGCTGTTCCTCTGCGCCACCGATGAACACGGCACCCCGGCCGAGATCGCCGCCCAGAAAGCGGGCAAGCCGGTGGCGGAATATTGCGCCGAGATGTACGCGGTCCAGGCCGAAATCGCGCGCGGCTTCGGTCTCAGCTTCGACCATTTCGGGCGCTCGTCGAGCCCGCAGAACGAGAAGCTCACCCAGCATTTCGCGGGTCGTCTGTACGAGGCCGGGCTGATCGAGGAAGTGACCGAGAAACAGGTCTATTCCAGGGCCGACAAGCGTTTTCTGCCCGACCGCTATATCGAGGGCACCTGCCCGAATTGCGGATACGACAAGGCGCGCGGCGATCAATGCGAGAACTGCACCAAGCAGCTCGACCCGACCGACCTGATCGACCCGCGCAGCGCGATTTCAGGCTCGACCGATCTCGAAGTGCGCGAGACCACGCATCTGTTCCTCAAGCAATCGAAGATGCGCGACCAATTGCGCGCCTGGATCGACTCCAAGACCGACTGGCCGGTGCTGACCACCTCGATCGCGCGCAAATGGCTCGACGATGGCGACGGGCTTCAGGATCGCGGCATCACCCGCGATCTCGACTGGGGCATTCCGGTGAAACGCGGCGACGAGGACTGGCCCGGGATGGAGGGCAAGGTGTTCTATGTCTGGTTCGACGCGCCGATCGAATATATCGCCTGCGCGATGGAATGGGTCGATGCGGGCAAGGGCGAGAACTGGGAACGCTGGTGGCGCACCGACAAGGGCGCGGATGACGTGACCTATACCCAGTTCATGGGCAAGGACAACGTGCCGTTTCACACGCTCTCCTTCCCGGCCACGATCCTCGGAAGCGGCGAGCCCTGGAAGCTTGTCGATTACATCAAGAGCTTCAACTACCTCAATTATGACGGCGGCCAGTTTTCCACCTCGCAGGGGCGCGGCGTCTTCATGGACCAGGCGCTCGACATCCTGCCCGCCGATTACTGGCGCTGGTGGCTGTTGTCGCATGTGCCGGAGACCTCGGATTCCGAGTTCACCTGGGAAAGTTTCCAATCCGGCGTCAACAAGGATCTGGCCGACGTGCTGGGCAATTTCGTCAGCCGCGTGACCAAGTTCTGCCGCTCGAAATTCGGCGAAGAGGTGCCGTCGGGCGGCGCGCCGGGCGCGCGCGAGGCGGCGCTGATCGAGGATCTGACCACCCGGATCAGGGCCTACGAGGCGCATATGGAGGGGATGGAGATCCGGCGTGCCGCCGCCGCGCTGCGCGCGATCTGGGTGCTGGGCAACGAATATCTGCAGGAGGCCGCGCCCTGGGCCAGCTTCAAGGAGGACGAGGCGCAGGCCGCGATGCAGATCCGCCTCGCGCTCAACCTCATCCGGCTCTATGCGGTGCTGTCGCAGCCCTTCATCCCCGACGCCACCGAAACGATCCGGGACGCCCTGCGCATCGAGGACATGCACTGGCCCGGCGATATCGCCACCGCCCTCGGCGCGCTGGCGCCGGGCCATGGGTTCAGCGTGCCCGAGAACCTGTTTTCCAAGATCACCGACGAGCAGCGCGAAGACTGGAAGGCGCGGTTTTCCGGCATCCGGGCCTGAGCGCAGCGGGTATTGCGCCGCGCTGCGCGCCTCGCCCGGGGGGCGCGGGTTCACGCCCGCGCGCGCCCACGCCGCGTGATACGATCAGGCGGCGATTTCTTGCATCAGCGCAAGAAAGCGCGCCACTTCGGGCAGGGAATTGTAATGGCACATCGACACCCGCACACAGCCCGCCATGCCCAGCGGGTCAAGCACGTTGCCCGAGTAATGATCCGCCTTGCGCAGATGGGTGCGCACCCCTTCGGCATTGAGCCGCGCCACCACCTCGGCCGGATCGACGCCCTGAACCGCAAGCGACACCAGCCCCTCGCGCGCCGGGTTGTCCACCCCCCCGATCAGTGTCACGCCCGGCATTTGCGCCAGCCCGGGCAGGTTGCCGGTGCCGTGGATCATCGCATCGGTCAGGCGCTTTTCATGGTCATGAATCGCCGCCCCCGCCGCGCGGATGCGCGCCCGCCGGTCATCCCCGCCCCCAACCTCGCCACCCAGCCAGTCGAGATAGGCCACCACGTCCGAAAAACTCGCATAGGCCCCGGTGTCGCGCGTGCCCATCTCCCAGTTCTTCTCCGGCCCCTTCAGCAGGTTGTCATGCGGCACCGCTTCGAGCCGGGGTGAAAGCCACGCCAGCCCGTAACCATGGCGCGAGAACATCTTGTAGGGCGAGATCACGTATCCATCGACATCGAGTTCCGAAAGGTCGATCTGCCCATGCGCCGCATGCTGGATGCCGTCGACAATGATGAAACAGTCCGGGCTGACCGCGCGGATCGCCCTGGCGATCGCGGCCACGTCCACCCCCATCCCCGTTACCGGCGAGGTGTGCAGGATCGTCGCCACCGCCGTGTCGGGGGTGATCGCGGGCGCATAATGCGCCACCCCCACCGTGCCCGTGGCATCGTCATGCGCCACCAGCACATGCTCCATCCCCGCCACCCCGGCCCAGCGCGCCGCGGCGCTGCGGCTTGCCGGGTGTTCGAGCGTCGAACCCAGCACGCGCCCCTTTCCGGTGGCGAGGCAGGCCGCCGAGATCAGCCGGAACAGCAGCTCGGTCCCGCTTTCCCCGACAAAGAACTGGCCCTCGTCGATATTCATCAGATCTCGCATGTCCGCGCGCGCCCGTGCGATCACATCGACAAGCGCATGGCTGGCCGGGTTGTCGCGCCCCTGGTTGTCGGGAATGGCGGCATAAAACCCCGATGTCTCGACCACCGATTTGAGCGTCAGCGCCCCGCCCGCGTTCTCGAAAAACACCCGCTCGCCCTGGAACGGGCAGGTCTCGACATGTGCGAAACGATCACGAACCTGCACGAGAAGATCGTCTGATATCAGGGGCATGGGATGGTCTCCGTCAGGATCGGGTTCATCGGTTGCGCCAGGGCTGCCGGGGGGCAGGCAGGGGGCTTTGCCCCCTCTGCGGCTGCGCCGCATTCACCCCCAGAGTATTTCCGGCAAGATGAAGTTGAAATGGAAAACCGTCTCCTGCGTCAACCTGCCGGCGCGATCCCGGCGTTACAGCCCGGGATAGATCGGAAAGCGCGCGCAGAGCGCCGCGACCTCGGTCTTGACCTTGTCTTCCACCGCGGAATTCCCGTCCTCGCCATTTGCCGCCAGCCCGTCGACCACCTCGATGATCCAGTCGCCGATCTGGCGGAACTCGGCCTCGCCGAACCCGCGGGTCGTGCCGGCGGGCGATCCGAGGCGGATGCCGCTGGTGATCGTGGGTTTTTCCGGATCGAACGGCACGCCGTTCTTGTTGCAGGTAATATGCGCGCGGCCCAGCGCCTTTTCGGTGGCGTTGCCCTTCACGCCCTTGGGGCGCAGATCGACCAGCACCACATGGGTGTCGGTGCCATGGGTCACGGTGTCGAGTCCGCCCTTGATCAGTTGATCCGAAAGCGCCTGCGCGTTGACGATGACCTGCCGGGCATAGCTCTTGAACTCGGGGCGAAGCGCCTCGGCAAAGGCCACGGCCTTGGCGGCGATCACATGCATCAGCGGGCCGCCCTGGATGCCGGGGAAGATCGCCGAGTTCACCTTTTTGGTGATGCTCTCGTCATCGGTGAGGATCATGCCGCCGCGCGGGCCGCGCAGGGTCTTGTGCGTGGTGGTGGTGGCCACATGCGCGTGCGGGAAGGGGGAGGGATGTTCGCCCGCCGCCACCAGCCCGGCGAAATGCGCCATGTCGACATGCAGATACGCCCCCACCATGTCGGCGATCTCGCGCATGCGGGCAAAGTCGATCTGCCGCGGAATGGCCGAGCCGCCGGCGATGATCAGTTTCGGCTGATGTTCCCTGGCCAGCGCCTCGACCTGGTCGTAATCGAGCCTGTTGTCCTGCTTGCGCACGCCATATTGCACCGCGTTGAACCATTTGCCCGACTGGTTGGGCGCCGCGCCATGCGTGAGGTGCCCGCCCGCATCGAGGCTCATGCCGAGGATCGTGTCGCCCGGTTTCAGCAGGGCCGTGAATACGCCCTGGTTGGCCTGTGAGCCGGAATTGGGCTGCACATTGGCGAAGCCGCAGCCGAACAGCTCTTTCGCCCGTTCGATGGCCAGGGTCTCGGCGATGTCGACGAACTGGCAGCCGCCGTAATAGCGCCGCCCCGGATAGCCTTCGGCATATTTGTTGGTCATCACCGAGCCCTGCGCCTCCATCACGGCGCGGCTCACGATATTTTCCGACGCGATCAGCTCGATCTCGTCGCGCTGGCGGCCCAACTCCTTGTCGATCGCATCGAAAATCTCGGGGTCGCGGCTGGCCAGGTTTTCGGTGAAAAAGCCGGGATTCGGCATGGGCTGGGTCTCCGTCGCTTGTCTGTTGGCGCAAATGTCTGTCTCGCTCTCCTAATTCATTGCGCACCCAGCGGAAAGGGGACAAAACGACCATTCCGCTTGCCAGCGCGGCACCGATCGTGCAGGTGGAAACCGAATGCCCCGATCCGACATGTCCGCGCCGATGGAAAACATGGCCGCACCCGAGACCAAGATCGCCTTTACCGCCTCCGACGCGCCCGAGGCCCGGAGCGCCCAGGCGGCGCTGGTGAGCCGCTATGGCGACACGTCCGAGGACGCGGCCGACGTGATCGTGGCGCTGGGGGGCGACGGGTTCATGCTGCACACGCTGCACCGCACCCAGGACAACCCGGCACCTGTCTATGGCATGAATCGCGGCACGGTCGGCTTTCTGATGAACGAATATTCCGAATCCGACCTGCCCGATCGCCTCGCCGCGGCCGAGGAAACGGTGATCAACCCGCTATCGATGCGCGCCACCCGGGGTGACGGCACGGTGCACGAGGCGCTGGCGATCAACGAGGTGTCGCTCTTGCGGATGGGACCGCAGGCGGCCAAGCTGCGCATCGCCATCGACGGCAAGGTGCGGATGGAGGAACTGGTCTGCGACGGCGCGCTGGTCGCCACGCCTGCCGGCTCGACCGCCTACAACTATTCGGCGCACGGGCCGATCCTGCCGATCGGCTCCGAGGTTCTCGCGCTGACCGCCATCGCGCCCTTTCGCCCGCGTCGCTGGCGCGGGGCGCTCTTGCCCAAGACAGGGCATGTGCGCATCGACGTGCTGCAGCCCGACAAGCGCCCGGTCATGGCGGACGCGGATTCGCGCTCGGTGCTCTATGTCGAAACGGTCGAGATCCAATCCGATCCTTCGGTCGGGCACCGCCTGCTCTTTGACCCTGGCCATGGGCTGGAAGAGCGCCTGATCCGCGAACAATTCATCTGAGAAAACGGATTTCGTCGCGAAATCCGGTCAAAAATCCTGCGAGGATTTTTGGGCGCAACATCCGTGGCACACGGACCCGCAACGCAATGCCCAATTTTCCGCGACGGAAAATTGATCGAATTCTTCGCAAGAATTCGACCGCTCAGCCGAGGATCTCGCGCGCCACGTCCTCGCGAATCTCGCCCCGCGCGATCATTTCCGCCGCAACCCGGTCGATCTCGCTCCCGCTGGCCGCCGCCGCGATCGCCACGTTGCGCGCATGCAGCCCCATATGGCCGCGCTGAATGCCCTCCGTCGCCAGCGCCCTGAGCGCCGAGAAATTCTGCACCAGCCCCACCGCCGCCATCACCCGCGCCAGCCGGTCGGCCGTTTCCACCCCCATGATCCGCAGGCTGGCCTGCGCCGTGGGATGCGCGCGCGTTGCCCCGCCGACGATGCCCACCGGCATCGGCATCTCGATCTCGCCCACGAGATCTCCGCCCTTGCTCCAGTAGCGCGTGAGCGGTCCGTAGCCATCCTTCGCCGCGAAGGCATGGGCGCCGGCTTCCAGCGCGCGCGTGTCATTGCCGGTGGCCAGCGCCACCGCCGCAACCCCGTTCATGATGCCCTTGTTGTGAGTCGCCGCGCGGTAAGGGTCATGCGCCGCGAACTCCCATGCGCCGATGATCCCCTCCACCGTCCCGGCCCCGATTTCCTCGGCCCGCCATGTCGCCCGCGCCCGCACCAGCCTCCGGTCGGCGAGGTTCGACAGGATCCGCAACCCCACCTTGCCCCCGGTCCAGCCTTCGATCATGGGCGCCAACCGCTCGGCCATGGTGTTGACCGCGTTGGCCCCCATCGCGTCGCGCACATCGACAATGAGATGCACCACCAGGAACGGCCCCGCGATCCGCGCCTCGACATCGCGAAACCCGCCGCCCAGCCGCACCAGCATCGGATCACACCCGTCGCATTCCCCTGCAATCGCCTGTTTCTGCGCCAGAACCGCCGCCCGCGCCGCCTCGAGATCGGAAAGCCCCGTCACCTGCACCTGCGCGATCATGCAGGGATCGTCGGCCTCGGTCACGACACCGCCCGCCTCGCGACAGGCCCGCGCCCCGTTGCACACCGCTGCGATGACCGAGCTTTCCTCGCTCGCCATCGCCACCAGCACGTCGGCCCCGTCCACGATCAGGTTGGTCGCCACCCCCAGCGGCACCGCCATCACCGAGATCACGTTCTCGCTCAGATGATCGGCAAGATCGCCATCATGCGCAGCCGCCGCCTCGAGATGCGCCGCCTGTGCCGCATCGAGGCCCGCGAGGTCGGCCACCCTGGCCAGCCGCTCCGCGCGGGTGAGATTGTGAAAACCGGGAATGCGTGATGTGCTCATGGGCTCCTCCTCTGCCGCGGCAAGAGGAACGCCCGCACGCCGCGCCGTCAAGCGCAACGCTGCGAAAAAGCGAAACCGCCCCGGGCTCGACCCGGGGCCTCAACCGGCGCGCGCGGCCCTACTTCGCGTAGCCGACCCCCTGCAACGCTTCCGCGATCTCGTCGAGGATGGCCGGGTCGTCGATCGTCGCGGGGATCTTCCACTCCCCACCATCGGCAATCGACACCATCGTCGCGCGCAGGATCTTGCCCGAGCGCGTCTTGGGCAGCCGGTCCACCACCACCGCCGTCTTGAACGCCGCCACCGGGCCGATCCGCTCGCGCACCAGTTTCACGACCTCGGCGACAATCTCCTCATGCGGCCGGTTGACGCCCTTCGACAGGCACAGGAACCCCACCGGCGCCTGCCCCTTGAGCTCATCGGCCACCCCGATCACCGCGCATTCGGCCACGTCCGGGTGGCTGGCCAGAACCTCCTCCATCCCCCCGGTCGAGAGGCGATGCCCGGCGACGTTGATCACGTCATCGGTGCGCGCCATGATGAAGAGATACCCGTCCTCGTCGATCATCCCCGCATCGCCGGTCTCGTAATAACCCGGGAAATGCGACAGGTAACTCTTGCGGAACCGATCCTCGGCATTCCACAGGTTCGGCAACGTTCCGGGCGGCAGCGGCAGCTTGACCGCGATCGCGCCCAGCTCGCCCGGCGGCAACGGATGACCGTCATCGCCCAGGATCTGCACGTCATAACCCGGCATCGCCACCGTGGGCGAGCCGAGCTTGACCGGAAGCGGCTCGATCCCCACCGGGTTGCCGGCGATGGTCCATCCGGTCTCGGTCTGCCACCAATGGTCATAGACCGGCTTGCCCGTCATCTCCTGGGTCCAGACAATCGTGTCCGGGTCGGCGCGCTCACCGGCCAGATAGATCGCGTTCAATCCGCTCAGGTCGTATTTCTTCAGAAACTCGCCCTTGGGGTCTTCACGCTTCACCGCGCGAAACGCGGTCGGCGCGGTGAAGAAACTCTTCACCTTGTGCTCTTCGATCACCCGCCAGAACGTGCCCGCATCCGGCGTGCCCACCGGCTTGCCCTCGAACACGATGGTGGTATTGCCGTGAATGAGCGGCGCATAGGTGATATAGCTGTGCCCCACGACCCAGCCCACATCCGACGCCGCCCAGAACACATCGCCCGGATCGACATTATAGATGTTCTTCATGGTCCAGTTCAGCGCCACAAGCTGCCCGCCCGTGTGCCGGATCACCCCCTTGGGCGCGCCGGTCGTGCCGCTGGTATAAAGGATGTAGGACGGGTGATTGCCCTCGACCGGCAGACATTCCACCGGCTCGGCCCCGGCGACCTCCTCGGCCCAGTCGAAATCGCGGTCCGGAATCAACTCGGCGCGCTCCTCCTCGCGCTGGAAGATCAGGCAGAATTCGGGCTTGTGCCGGGCGATCTCGATCGCGCCATCCAGCAGCGGCTTGTATTTCACCACCCGCCCCGGCTCCAACCCGCATGATCCGGCGATGATCGCCCGGGGCTTCGCATCGTCGATCCGCACCGCCAGCTCGTTGGCGGCAAACCCGCCGAACACCACCGAATGGATCGCCCCGATCCGCCCGCAGGCCAGCATCGCCTCGACCGCCTGCGGCACCATCGGCATGTAGATCACCACCCGGTCGCCCTTTTCGATGCCCTTGGCCCGCAGAACCCCGGCCAGCCGCGCCACCCGGTCCTGCAATTGCGCAAAGGTGAAGGTCTCCTTTCGGCCGGTGATCGGGCTGTCATAGATGATCGCCGCCTGATCGCCGCGCCCCGCCACGACATGGCGGTCGACCGCGTTCCAGCAGGTGTTGCACAACCCGTCGGAAAACCACTCGTAAAGATCGTTGCCCTTCTCGAACAGCGCCTTCGAGGGCTTACGATCCCAGTCGATGGCCTGCGCGGCCTCCATCCAGAACCCCTCGGGGTCGGCTTTCCAGGCGGCATAGACGTCACTGTATCCCATGGAATACTCCTCCTCACTCTTGCCGATGTGTTACGCCCTGCCCACCGGTCCGGGCAAGCCCGTTGGCCGACGCAGCGTCACATTGGCGCAATCAAGCGTTTCGGGAAACACCTGAAGCATCATGTATCGCAAATACCCAGCTTTTCAGGTGTCTTTGCAGAACAAACTCTTCGTTCTGCAAATCCGCGAATTCAGACACCCCGCAGCCATGGCGCCCCTTTGCTGGGGATTCGTGCGCATGTTTTCGACATCCCCCATGTCGAAATCCGATCAGCACCACGACCCCGCCCGTGCTATGGATCGGCTCAGGGCGTGGCGCGGTGCCACCCCTTTTTTCACAAGGTGCTGTTGCCATGGGCGACCAGAAGCAGAAACCGGCCAAACCCGGTACCAAACCCACCAAGAAATGATGCGTGACTGAAACGGGTGCTGCCGGGGACAAGTCCCGCCCCGGCAGTGCCTTACCCGTAATGCGCCACCGGCGTGCCCGCGATCGCGGCCATGTTCAGCAATCCGCGCGGCGTGATCCCCGGCGACACCACATGCACCCGGTTGCCCATCCCCATCAGGATCGGCCCGACCTCAAGTCCCCCCGCCTTCGCCTTGAGAATGTTGCGCACCCCCGAGGCCGCGTCGGCATGGCCGAAGATCAGCACATTGGCCGCCCCCTCGAGCCGCCCGCCCGGCAACAGCCGCTCGCGCAATTCGGGGTCAAGCGCCGTATCCACGTTCATCTCGCCCTCATAGGCGAAATCGCGCGGCTCGGAATCGAGGATCTCGATCGCCGCGCGCAGCCGCTGCCCCGACCCCTCGGCCTGGTTGCCGAATTGCGATTGCGAACACAGCGCCAGCTTCGGCTCGAGCCCGAACCGCCGCACATGCCGGGCCGCGCCGATGGCCACCTCGGCAATCTGTTCGGGGCTCGGCAAGGTCCAGACATGGGTGTCGGCGATGAACAGCGGCCCCTCTTCGAGGATCATCATCGACAGCGCCCCGTGCGGGCGCAGCCCGTCCTGCGCCAAGACCTGGGCCACGTAATTCAGATGCCAGCGATATTCCCCGAACGTCCCGCAGATGAGGGAATCGGCCTCGCCGCGATGCACCATCACCGCGCCGATGGCGGTGCTGTTGGTGCGCATCACGGCGCGGGCGATGTCGGGCGTCACCCCGCGCCGGGCCATGATCTGGTGATAGCTCTGCCAGTAATCGCGATAGCGCGGATCGTTTTCGGGGTTGACGATATCCACGTCCTGACCGGGCCGGATGGTCAGCCCCGCCCGCTCGCAGCGCCGTTCGATCACCTCGGGCCGCCCGATCAGGATCGGCGTCTCGGTGGTGTCCTCCAGAATGGCCTGCGCCGCGCGCAACACGCGCTCGTCCTCGCCCTCGGCAAAGACGATCCGGCGCGACGCGGTGCGCGCGGCGTCGAACACCGGCCGCATCAGCAGCGCCGACTTGAACACGCTCTGATTGAGCCGCGCGCGATACTCGTCCATGTTGTCGATCGGCCGCATCGCCACGCCGCTTTCCATCGCCGCGCTGGCCACCGCGCTCGACACCACCGCCACCAGCCGCGGATCGAACGGCTTGGGGATCAGGTAATCGGGCCCGAAGGTCAACTGCTCGCCCTGATAGGCCGCCGCGGCCTCGGCACTCGTCGTGGCCCGTGCCAGCGCCGCGATCCCCTCGATACAGGCGATCTGCATCGCGTCGTTGATCTCGGTCGCGCCGACATCCAGCGCGCCACGAAAGATGAACGGAAAACACAGCACGTTGTTGACCTGGTTGGGAAAATCGCTGCGCCCCGTGGCGATGATCGCATCCGGCGCCACCGATTTCACCACATCGGGAAGGATTTCCGGCGTCGGATTGGCCAGCGCGAAGATGATCGGCTGCGGCGCCATCCTTGCGACCTGCTCGGGCGTCAGAACCCCCGGCCCGCTCAGCCCCAGGAACAGGTCCGCCCCCCCGATCACCTCGTCCAGGGTGCGCAAATCGCTGGCCTGCGCATAGGCCGCCTTTTGCGGGTTCATGTCCACCTCGCGCCCCTCATGGACCAGCCCGTGAATGTCGCACAGCCACACGTTCTCGCGCTTCACCCCCAGTTTCAGCAGCATGTTGAGACAGGCGATCCCCGCCGCCCCGCCGCCGGTCGAAACGATCCTGATCTCTTCGAACCGCTTGCCCGCCACGTAAAGCGCGTTGGTCGCCGCTGCCCCGACCACGATCGCGGTGCCATGCTGATCGTCGTGAAAGACCGGGATGTTCATCCGCTCGCGGCACAGCTTTTCCACGATGAAACAATCCGGCGCCTTGATGTCCTCAAGGTTGATCGCCCCGAATGTCGGCTCCAGCGCGCAGACGATATCGGCCAGCTTCTCTGGGTCGGATTCGTTCACCTCGATGTCGAAACAGTCGATCCCGGCGAAATTCTTGAACAGGACCGCCTTGCCTTCCATCACCGGTTTGCTGGCCAGCGCCCCGATATCGCCCAGCCCCAGGACGGCGGTGCCGTTCGACACCACGCCCACGAGATTGCCGCGCGCCGTGTAACGCGCCGCGTTGGTCTCGTCGGCCTTGATCTCGAGGCTCGCCTCGGCCACCCCCGGCGAATAGGCCCGCGCAAGGTCGCGCCCGTTGGCCAGCGGCTTGGTCGCCCGGATCTCAAGCTTCCCGGGCTTGGGGAATTCGTGATAGTCAAGCGCCGCCTGGCGCTGTGTTTCCTTGGGGTCGATCGACATCGGGCAACCTCGCGCATTTCCGCCTGTAGTTCACCATTAAACCTTTATCTGTTCGCACGCATCCGTGAATTGCCAAAGGCTGTTTCCTTGAAAGCCCGAAAGTCGAAACCGGCGAGAAACAGGCCGTGAATGTCGTGTTTGCGACATAACCGGTCGTAATTGGCTTGCGGACCCCTCAAAACCCCATAGGTTGGGCGCACGATCGGTTTCCCATCATATCAGCGCCCCTGCCGCCCGCATTCCTGTCATGCGGGGCAGTCGCATTTTTCGGGGGATCGGAATGAAAACTGAAAAGGGCTTTGAACCTGCCATGTGTGGCTTTGTCTGTCTGTACAACATCGGGGATCCGGCGCTTGCCGCCTCGATGATCGAGAAAATTTCCCATCGCGGCCCCGATGCCGTCGAGGTGGTCAAGGGGCAGGGGGCGCCGGTGATCATGGCCCATTGCCGGTTGTCGATCATCGGCCCCGAGGACGGGCAGCAACCGATCTATCAGGACCGCGACCTGCTTGTCGCCAATGGCGAGATCTACAACCACGCCGACCTTCGCGCGATCCTGGGCGAGTCCGCCTTCGAGACCGAAAGCGACAGCGAGGCGATCCTGCATCTCTTTCGCGCCGGTGAATTGCGCTGGGTGGCACGGCTGGACGGGATGTTCGCCTTCGTGCTGGCCACGAAAAACCGCATCATCGCTGCGCGCGACCCGTTGGGGATCAAGCCGCTCTACCTGGCCCGGATCGGCGAGGGCATGGCGTTCGCCTCCGAACTCAAGGCGTTTGACGGGCTGGCCTATAATTCCGTCGAGGCGATCGAACCCGGCTGCCTGTTCGACAGCATCGACGGCATGCGCCGCTGGTATCGCATGCCCCATGGCGCGGCCGTGGCCGAAGAGGGGCTCGATATCGAGGCCACGGCGCGGGAATTGCGGCTGGTGCTCGAAGACGCGGTGGCGAAATGGATGGTGGCCGATGTGGAGGTGGGCAGCTTCCTCTCCGGCGGGCTCGACAGCTCGATCATCGCCGCGATCGCCGCGCGCCTGAGCAAGACCCCGCTCAAGACCTTCGCGGTCGGCACCAAGGGCAGCCCCGATCTCATCGCCGCGCGCGAGGTGGCCGCGCATATCGGCTCGGACCATCATGAACATGCCTTCACCGCCCACGATCTGGCCGATGTCCTGCCGCATGTGATCTATCACCTGGAAAGCGCCGATGTGGATCTCGTGCGCTCTGCCGTGCCCACGCATTTCGCCGCGAAACTCGCCGTCCGGCATGTCAAGGCGGTGCTGACCGGCGAAGGCGCGGACGAGCTTTTCGCCGGCTATGCCTATCACCACGCCTATGTCGATCATCCCCGCGAGCTGGCCGAGGAACTGACCCGAAGCCTCAACGCGATGCACAACATCAACCTGCAGCGGGTCGACCGGGTGACCATGGCCGAAAGCCTCGAGGCGCGCACGCCGTTCCTTGATCGTGACCTGATCGACTTTGCGCAGTCCATCCCGGCGACGCTGAAACTGCGCCGCACCGACCCGGACGCGATGGAGAGCACCGGCGAGACTACCGAGAAATGGATCCTGCGCAAGGCCTGTTCCGACCTGCTGCCCGACAGCCTCGTCTGGCGCAGGAAGGCCCAGTTCGACGAGGGCTCCGGGACGGTCGATGCGCTGCAAGAGGCGTTGATGATCGTGTCGGGCGCGGATCGCCCACTCGACCGCGCGCAAGAAGGCGCGCTTTATGAAAAGCTGCTGCGCGCGGCCTATGCCGATCCCGAGCTGATCCTGTCCAATGCCGGGACATGGGACAGCACCGACCGCATCGCCGCCGTCTGACCCTGCAGGGGCACAGTGCCCCTTGCATCCTGCCCGTCGGACGCAGAACATGGCCGCCAAACCGTAAGGAGAGGCGGCCATGTCATTGTCTGAAACAGCCCGCGCGGTGCGCGCGCACGCCTATGCACCCTATTCCGGTTTCAGGGTCGGTGCGGCGGTCCGGGCCGCCGATGGCAGCATCCATGCCGGCTGCAACGTTGAAAACGTGGCCTATCCCGAAGGCACCTGCGCCGAGGCCGGGGCGATTGCCGCCATGGTCGCCGCCGGTCAGATCCGGATCACCGCCGCCTATGTCATCGCCGACAGCCCCGTGCCGGTCACGCCCTGCGGCGGGTGTCGTCAGAAACTGGCCGAGTTCGCCGCCGGGCCGGACATGCCCGTGACCATGGCCAATCTCGACGGGGTGGAGACGACCATGACCATCGCCGCGCTTCTGCCCGGCGCCTTCGATCAAAGCCAAATGTCCCGCTGACGGGGCTGACGGGGGGCTGCCTGATGGACGCAAGACGAATCATCGCCAGACTGCGCGACGGCGACACCCCGTCGCGGGACGAATTGCGCTGGTTCGCGCAGGGGCTTGCCGATCACGCCGTCTCGGACGCACAGGCCGGGGCCTTTGCCATGGCGGTGCTGCTGCGCGGCCTCTCCGAGGAGGGGCGCGTCGCGCTGACGCTGGCGATGCGCGACAGCGGCGATGTGCTGCGCTGGGATCTGGATCGCCCGGTGCTCGACAAGCATTCGACCGGCGGGGTGGGCGATTGCGTCAGCCTCGTGCTGGCGCCCGCGCTGGCCGCCTGCGGCGCGGCGGTGCCGATGATCTCGGGGCGCGGGCTGGGCCATACCGGCGGCACGCTCGACAAGATCGAGGCGATTCCGGGCCTGCGCACCGATCTCGACGAATCCGCGCTGCGCCGCGCGGTGGACACGGCCGGCGCCGCCATCGTCTCGGCCTCGGCCCGCATCGCCCCCGCCGACAAGCGGCTTTACGCCATCCGCGACGTGACCGCGACGGTCGAAAGCCTCGATCTCATCACCGCCTCGATCCTGTCCAAGAAACTCGCCGCCGGGCTGGGCGGGCTGGTGCTCGACGTCAAGACCGGCTCCGGCGCCTTCATGAAAACCCCCGACTCCGCCCGCGCGCTGGCCCGCGCCCTCGTGGACACCGCCAATGCCGCCGGATGCCCGACCTCCGCGATCCTCTCGGACATGAGCCAGCCGCTGGTGCCCTCGCTGGGCAACGCGCTTGAAATCGCCGAGGTGATGCGCACCCTCACCGGCGCCGCGCGTCCCGGCCCGCTGGTGCAGCTTTGCGCGGTGCTGGGCGGCGTGGTGCTGGCCGATGCCGGGCTGGCCGTGGATGTCGAGGCCGGGGCCGATGCCATCGCCGATGCGATCCGCGACGGCCGCGCCGCCGAGCGTTTCGGCGCCATGGTCGCCGCACAGGGCGGGCCGCTGCGCCTTGTCGAGGACTGGCCGCGCTTCCTGCCCGAGGCCACCGTGATCCGCGAGATCACCGCGCCGCACGCCGGCCATGTCGCCGCATGGGACGGCGAGGCGCTGGGCCTTGCCGTGGTCGGCCTTGGCGGCGGGCGGCAGGTCGAAACCGACGTGATCGACCCCGCCGTCGGCATTTCCGACCTCCTGCCGCTGGGCGCGCGGGTCGAACGGGGCCAGCCCGTCGCCCGCATCCACGCCGCGCGCGAGACCGATGCCACGCGCGCCGGGGCCGCGCTTCTGGCCGCGCTCAGTCTGAGCGAGACCGCACCCGACCTGCCGCCCCTCATCCATGACTGGATCGACGGATGACGCGCGCCTTTCTCGTGGTGATGGATTCCTGTGGCATCGGCGGTGCGCCGGACGCCGACCGCTTCTTCAACGGCGCCACCCCCGACACCGGGGCCAACACGCTGGGCCATATCGCGCTGGCCTGTGCCGCGGGTCGCGCCGATCATGGCCGCGCCGGGCCGTTCCATGTCCCCACCCTCGCGGCCCTTGGTCTGGGCGATGCGATCCGCCTCGCCTCCGGCCTCGACGCGGGCCTGCCCCCCGCCACCGCCGGCCTCTGGGGCGCGGCCACGGAAACCAGCCCCGGCAAGGACACACCCTCCGGCCATTGGGAGATCGCGGGCGTCCCGGTGCCGTGGGACTGGCACCATTTCGCCGACACGGACCCCGCCATCCCCGACGCGTTGCTCGCCCTCATCCGCGACGCCGCGAACACGACCGGCACGCTCTGCAACGCCCATGCCTCCGGAACGCAGGTCATCGCAGACCATGGCGAGGCGCACATGCGAACCGGCTGGCCCATCGTCTACACCTCCGCCGACAGCGTGCTCCAGATCGCCGCGCATGAGGAGACATTTGGCCTCAACCGCCTGCTTGACCTCTGCGCCACCATCGCCCCCGCCTTCCACGCCCGCCGGGTGGGCCGCGTCATCGCGCGCCCCTTCACCGGAGAGCCGGGCGCCTTCACCCGCACCGCAAACCGCCACGACTACGCCATCGCGCCCCCCGCCCCGACGCTCCTTGACTGGGCCCATGCGGCGGGCCGCAGCACATTCGCATTGGGCAAGATCGGCGACATCTTCTCGATGCGCGGCATCTCCGATCACCGAAAAGGCTCCGACGCCGCCCTCATGACCCACCTGGGCGACCTCATCGACACCGCCCCCGACGGCGCGCTCACCTTTGCCAATCTCGTCGAGTTCGACAGCAATTTCGGCCACCGCCGCGACCTCGCCGGCTATGCACGCGCGCTCGAATGGTTCGACGCCGAACTGGCCCGCCTCCTGCCCCGGCTGAGGCCCGGCGACATGATGCTCATCACCGCCGATCACGGCAACGATCCGACCTGGACCGGCACCGACCACACCCGCGAACGCGCCCCGGTGCTGATCGCCGGGCGCGGCACGGGTGAAATCGGCCAAGTGGCCTTCGCCGATATCGGCGCCAGCGTCGCGCATCACCTGGGCCTCACCGAACGCGGCGCAGGGGAGAGCTTCCTGTGATGTACTCTCGGAACAGCCCCGCCCGGGTCGCTTGCGGCCCGGGCATGCGCCCGCCCGCCCCACAGGCGGGCGCATTCGCGCCCACCTCGGGCGGACGCATGCCCTCTGATCCTCGCGCCTCCCAAGACAGACACCGCCCATGACCTGGAAATCCCTCCCCAAGCTCGAACTCCACCTCCACCTCGAAGGTGCCGCCCCGCCCGCCCTGATCCGTGACCTCGCGCGCGAGAAACACATCGACCTCTCGCGCATCTTCACCGAAACCGGCGGCTACGCCTTCCGCGACTTCCCGCATTTCCTCAAAGTCTACGAGGCCGCGACCTCGGTCCTGACCACCCCGCGCGACTATGGCCGCCTCACCGCCGCCGTGCTCGAAAACTGCGCCGAACATGGCGCGATCTATGTCGAAAGCTTCCTCTCGCCCGATTTCTGCGGCGGCGGCGACCTGCATGCCTGGCGCGATTACCTGGCCGAGATCGAGGACGCCTCCCGCGCGGCCGAGAAAACCCACGGCATCATCCATCGCGGCATCGTCACCTGCATCCGCCATTTCGGCCCCGACGCGGCAAGGCCCGCCGCCCTCTGTGCCGCCGAAACCGCCGGGCCCTTCATCCGCGGCTTCGGCATGGGAGGCAACGAAACGATCGGCCATCCGCGCGATTTCACCTGGGCCTTCGACTGCGCCCGCGAGGCAGGGCTGAACCTCACCTGCCACGCCGGCGAATGGGGCGGGCCGCAAGCCATCCGCGACACGCTCCATCACCTGCGCCCCGCCCGCATCGGCCACGGCGTCGCCGCCCATGCCGACCCGGCCCTGCTCGAGCAGCTTGCCGAAACCGCCATCCACCTTGAAACCTGCCCCGGCTCCAACGTCGCGCTGGGGCTTTTCCCCTCCTTCGCCGCCCACCCTCTGGCCAGGCTGCGCCAGGCCGGGCTAAGTGTCAGCATATCGACCGACGACCCGCCCTTCTTCCACACCACGCTCACCCGCGAATACGAGGAAACCGCCCGGGCCTTCGATTGGGACGACGAGGATTTCGCCGCGATCAACCAGATGGCGCTTGCCGCCGCCTTCTGCGACGATGAGACTAGCGCCCGCGTGAAAAAGAGACTGGAAGCCAGATGAAAGACCACCTCACCATCGTCAAACACCCGCTCATCCAGCACAAGCTGACCCTGATGCGCCAAAAGGACACCTCGACCGCCGTGTTCCGCCAGCTTTTGCGCGAAATCTCGCAACTGCTCGCCTACGAGGTCACGGGCGAATTGCCGATGACCACCCGCACCATCGACACCCCGCTCTGCCCGATGGAGGCGCCGGTGCTGGCCGGGCGCAAGCTGGCGCTGATTTCGATCCTGCGCGCGGGCAACGGGCTGCTGGATGGAATGCTCGAACTGATCCCCTCGGCGCGGGTCGGTTTCGTCGGGCTTTACCGTGACGAGGCGACGCTCCAGCCGGTGCAATACTATTACAAGGTGCCCGACCACCTTGACGAGCGGCTGGTGATCGCGGTCGATCCGATGCTCGCCACCGGCAACAGCTCCGCCGCCGCCATCGACCTGCTGAAAGGCTCCGGCGCCCGCGACATCCGCTTCCTGTGCCTGTTGGCCGCACCCGAAGGCGTCGCCCGCATGAAAGAGGCCCACCCCGACGTCCCCGTCGTCACCGCCGCGCTTGACGAGCGGCTCAACGAAAAGGGCTATATCGTGCCGGGTCTGGGCGACGCGGGCGACCGTATGTTCGGCACGAAATAGGCGTGCCCCCATGGCCTTGAGAGGACGGTGAAAGAGCCGCGCAGCGCCCGCCCAGGGGGCGGTCCCCTTCCGGCAGATTTTGCGCAAGGCAAAATCGCCTTCCGGGCAACGGGACGCTGCGCGGCGGCGCGTCCCGCGCCTTGATTCCGCGCAAGGGGGCCGCGCCGCGAGTCCCGGCTCATCAAGACGGAGCAGGCTTGCGCAGTGGCAGCGGCAATGACCGCTCCCAGCCCAAAGCGTACCCATAACCCTAATCCAAAATCTGTAGTAGCTGACCTCAGCGCGCGGCCGCCAGCCAACTACTGCATCGCTAGGAACGAAACACCCGCTTCGATCTCGCGAGCGGTCAGGTCCTTGCTGATCGGAGCGGATGAGAAGACGGCGTTCCGACAATCGCAAAGCGCGTCGGCGGCGCCATTCCAGCGGCTCCACCGGTGGACAATAACGAAGCGCTCTCCTCGCTCCGCCTGTGGTCGCAAAACCTCCGGTAGCC